>NZ_JANX01000240.1 GCF_000767795.1 Inquilinus limosus MP06
CTGGCTGCGGGCGCAGGCGGCGGCGAGGCCGCCGGCGGCCCCGGCGACGGCAAGGCCGAGGAGATGGCGGCGGGAGGAATCGGTGGTCATGGGCGGCTCCAATGCGTGTCGGCCGATGCCGGCCGTTGCCCCCCTGATCGCCGACAAAAGAGGCGACGTCGTGACGCGGTTTACCTTCCAGCAGGGGGAAGCCTCAGGGTGCGGTCGATGCTGTCCTGAAGAGGTCCCGATCGTGATCACCCGCCGCCGCTTCCTGTCCGGTGCCGCCGCAACCGCCGCCTTGGCCGGCGCCCTGCCCCGTCTGGCCCGCGCCGCCGCGCCGGTAGAGCTGACCGTTAGCACCCGCAGCCTGGAGGTCGGCGGCAAGGCCGCGACGGTGTTCGGCATCCTGCGGCCGGATGGCGGCCAGGGCCTGCGAGCGGTCGCGGGCGGGGATTTCCGGGTGCGGCTGACCAATGGCTTGTCAGAGCCGTCACTGGTGCACTGGCACGGCCTGACCCCGCCCTGGCGCCAGGACGGGGTGCCGGGCGTGAGCCAGGACCCGCTGCCGCCCGGCGTCGGCTACGACTACGCCTTCCCGCTGGCCCGGCCGGGCACGAACTGGATGCACTCCCATCTCGGGCTGCAGGAGCAGAGCCTGCTGGCGGCGCCGCTGATCATCGCCGACCCGGCCGAGGCCGGGCTGGACGAGCAGGAGGTGGTGCTGATGCTGCACGACTTCAGCTTCCGCGACCCCGCCGAGATCATGGCCGGGCTGCGCGGCGGCCAGGGCCATGGCATGGCCGGGATGCAGGGTATGGCCAGGATGAATCATGGCAGCCAGGGCATGGCGGGCATGGACCACAGCGGTCACGACATGAGCGGAATGTCGATGGGCAGCGCCAAGCCGACGCCGGGGATGCAGCACGACATGCAGGGCATGGCGATGGACCTGAACGACGTCGAATACGACGCCTACCTGGCCAATGACCGCACCCTGGCCGACCCCGAGGTGGTGCGGGTGGAACGCGGCGGCCGGGTGCGGCTGCGCATCATCAACGGCGCCGCGGCGACCAATTTCCACATCAATCTCGGCGCCATCGAAGGCACGCTGGTCGCGGTCGACGGCATGCCGGTGGCGCCGGTGATCGGGACGCGCTTCCCGATCGCCATCGCCCAGCGGCTGGACATCCGCCTGACCGTCCCGGCCGGCCGGGCGCTGCCGGTGCTGGCGCTGCGCGAGGGCGACCGGCAGCGCACCGGGCTGGTGCTGGCAACCCCGGCCGCCAAGGTCGCGCGCATCGCCGATCTCGGCGAGCACAAGGCGGCGGCGCTGGACCTCGCCTTCGAGGCGACGCTCAGGGCGACGGAGCCCTTGGCCGACCGCCCGGCCGACCGCACCATCCCGGTGGAGCTGGCCGGCGACATGGCGAGCTATGTCTGGACCCTGAACGGCAAGGTGCACGGCCGGGACACGCCGCTGGCGGTGCGGCAGGGCGAGCGGGTGGCGCTGGTGATGAGCAACCCGTCGATGATGGCCCATCCGATGCATCTGCACGGCCATCATTTCCAGGTGGTGGCGATCGACGGCCAGGCCCTGTCCGGCGCCCGGCGCGACACGGTGTTGGTGCCGCCGGGCAAGACCGTGACGGTCGCCTTCGACGCCGACAATCCCGGCCGCTGGGCCTTCCACTGCCACCACCTGTACCACATGGAAGGCGGCATGATGACGACGGTGGAGTACGAAGACGTCAGCTGATGGCGTCCGCCTGCGCCACCTCGGCCTGCAGCCACTGGCGGAACAGGCGGATCTTGCGGAGCGAGCCCTGCCCCGGCGCGTGCAGCAGATAGTAGGCGCTCGCCGGCCGCATGGTGTGGCCGAGCGGCTGCACCAGACGGCCTGCAGCCACGTCGGCGCGGGCCAGGAACAGGGGCAGCAGCGCCAGCCCCATGCCGGCCGCCGCCGCCTCGGCCAGCATGAAGAAATGCTCGAAGCCGGGGAAGCCCGAGACCTCGGGCGGCCCGAGGCCGAGCGAGGCGAAATAGTCCGCCCACGCCGCGGACCGGGTGGTGTGGACCAGGAGACGGTGGTGGCGCAGATCGGCCGGCGCCGCAATCCGGCGCTGCAGATCCGGCGCGCAGAACACGCCGACCGTCTCGTTCATCAGCAGCGTCGCCTCCGCCCCCGGCCAGCCGCCGGTGCCGTTGCGCAGCGCCAGGTCCACCGGGTCGGCGCCGAAGTCGATCAGCTCCTCCGACGCCGACAGGTCGACCTGGATATCCGGATGGCGCTCGTGGAACCGCGGCAGCCGCGGCACCAGCCAGCGCAGGGCGAAGGTCGGCAGCACGCTGAGCGACAGGATGCCTTCGCGCTCCGGCCGCCGCAGGGCGCGGGTGGCGGCAGCAATCTGCGCCAGGGCGTCGGTGACGCGGGCGTGATAGGCGGCGCCGGCCGGCGTCAGCTCGATCCCGCGGCCGATCCGCCGGAACAGCGGCGTGCCAAGCTCGACCTCCAGCGCCTGCACGGCGCGGCTGACCGCCCCCTGGGTTACGCCCAGCTCCTGCGCCGCCGCGGTCAGGTTCAGATGCCGTCCCGCCGCGGCGAAGCTGCGGACGCCGTTCAGCGACGGCAGCCGCGCCGCCGCCGGCCAGCGATATCCATGAGCCAGGCTCATTGATCCAGGCGCCCTTCTCGATTGTCCGACCGCGGACTTTCCGCTTAGTTGCGGCCCCGGCGCAAGGGGCGCCGGAATATGTCGAGCAAGGATCAATGAGAATGGTGACGCCGTTTCACATCGCCTTCCCGGTGCGCGACCTGGCCGCCGCGCGCCACTTCTACGGCACCGTTCTCGGCTGCCCCGAGGGCCGCAGCTCCGACAGCTGGATCGATTTCGATCTCTACGGCCACCAGATCGTTGCCCATCTGAAGCCGGCCGCGGCTGGCGAGGACATGGCGCATCACAATCCGGTCGACGGCCACGACGTGCCGGTGCCGCATTTCGGCGTGGTGCTGGAGATGGCGGATTGGGAGGCGCTGGCCGACCGGCTGAAGGCGGCCGGCATCCGCTTCGTGATCGAGCCCTATGTGCGCTTCAAGGGCCAGGTCGGCGAGCAGGCGACGATGTTCTTTCTCGACCCCTCCGGCAACGCGCTGGAGTTCAAGGCCTTTGCCGATATGAGCCAGATCTTCGCCAGGTAGCTAGGCCGGACGGGCGGCCGCCTCGGCGAGGAGACCGATCACCTCCTCGTCCGTGGTCTGGTCGAAGTCCTGGTAGAACCGGCCGACGGCGCCGAAGACGGATGGGGCGGACAGGCAGACCACGTCGTCCGCCAGCCCGGACAGCGTCTCCAGCACCTCCGGCGGCGCCACCGGCACCGCCAGCACCAGCCGGGCCGGCCTGGTCGCCGCCAGCCCCTGCAGCGCCGCGGTGACGGTGCCGCCGGTGGCGATGCCGTCATCAACCAGGATGACGACGCGCCCGGCGACGGACGGAGCGGGCCGGTCGCCGCGATAGAGATGCCGGCGGCGCTCGATCTCGGCCAGCTGCCGCTCGGTCTCGGCCTCGACATAGTCGCGGCTGGGCATCACCTCGCGCATCACGGCGTCGTTCAGCACCACATGCGGATCGGCGCCGTCGATCACCGCGCCGAGCCCCAGCTCGGGGTAGCCGGGCGCCCCGATCTTGCGCACCAGCAGGACATCGAGCGGCGCCGCCAGCGCCCGCGCGACCTCGAACCCGACGGGCACCCCGCCGCGCGGCAGCGCCAGGACGACCGGCCGGAGGTCGCGGTATTCAGCCAGCGCCGCGGCGAGACGCCGCCCGGCATCCCTGCGATCGCGGAACAGGACCGGCGTCATGGTCAGAGCCCGAAAGGATAGGTGTCGGGGACGCCCTGCGGCCGAGTCGGGCCGAGGGGCGTGACCGCCCGGGTCTCCTCGAACCAGACATAGGCGTCGAACTGCTCGGCCAGCACGGCCTGGAAATAGTGGCTCAGCAGCTCCGTCTCCGGCCGGTAGACGACGCCGATGGCGCGTTCCAGCAGGGGCTGGGACAGCGCCGCCGCCAGGGCCGGCCGGTCGAAGCCGCGCCAGTCGGTCAGCGACCGGGTGAGGCCGGAGCGGCGGAAGGCGTGCTCCCAGCTGTCGGGCCGGGCCGGGCGGACGGTCTTGACCTCCATCGGGGCATCCCACTCCGACGCCGCCGCGACCGTGCCGCGATCGGTGCCGAAACCGATCAGCACCGCATCGTCGCCATGGGCGGTGCGGCACAGCTCGCCGATGTTGAACTCGCCCTGCCAGCCCATCGCCGTCGCCGCGGCGTTGCCGATATGCGAGTTGTGGGCCCAGACCACCGCCTTCGCGCCCTCGCCGCCGGCGGCGAGCAGCGCCTGCAGCGTCTCGAACATGTGCCGGTCGCGCAGGTTCCAGGATTTGGTCGAGCCGCGATACATCAGCCGGTAGTACTGCTCGGCCGCGCGCACGATGCGGGCGTTCTGCGCCGCGTCGAAATGGGCCTCGCCGTCGAGGCCCGACAGGCAGCGGTCGAGCAGCGCGCCGAGCTGGGCGACGGCCTCGTCCTCGCAGGGCTCCTGGTGGCCCGACAGCACGGCCCGGCCGTACCGCGCCGGCTCGCCCTGCCAGGGCGTCAGGCAGGCGTAGCGCCGGCGGGCCTCGGCCGCGGCCTCCGGATCGACCCGGTCGAGATAGCGCAGCACGGCGTCGATCGACGCGCCCAGGCTGTAGACGTCGAGGCCGCGGAAGGCGGCCCGCCGGTCGGGCGGCAGCCCCTCATTGTGGGCGCGCAGC
Source organism: Inquilinus limosus MP06 (assembly GCF_000767795.1). Lineage (GTDB taxonomy): Bacteria > Pseudomonadota > Alphaproteobacteria > DSM-16000 > Inquilinaceae > Inquilinus > Inquilinus limosus_E. The sequence goes on from NZ_JANX01000240.1 coordinate 4,787, forward strand.
CATTCGGCGAAGGCAAGCACCTCGGCGTTGCGCCACATCCAGGTCGGGAAGCGGGCGAAGGCCTCCTCCCGGGACGGCTCCGGGTCGCGGTGCCGGACATAGCGGTCGATCCGCGCGGCGTCCGGCCAGTCCGCCTCGACCGCCACGATGGTAAAACCGTGCTCGGCAATCAGCATCCGCGTGATCGCGGCCCGGGCCTGGTAGAATTCGGAGGTGCCGTGCGTCGCCTCGCCCAGCAGTACCACCCGGGCATCGGCGAAGCGGCCGAACAGGGCGCCGAAGGCCCCGGCATTCTCCGGCGGCGGGAGCGGCTCGCCATAGAGGCGCAGCTCGCCGACGGCATCGGCCTGGGCGTCCGCCCGGGCCTGCTCGGACACTCTCGGATCGGCCATCGCTGTCTCCGTTCGGTCCGCCGGCGCTAGAGAGGCCAGAACCGGACCAGCACGATGATCAGGGCGAGGACGACCAGTCCGCCGATGAAGATCAGGCGCCGGGTCAGGCTGCGCAGGATGATCTCGCCCTGGCGCGCCTTCTCCGCCGGGTAGGGCGGCGGCTGCCGTGTCGGGGGATCCGGATCGGGCATGCGTCCCTCGCTCGCTCCCCTGGGCAACGGGAGACGGCGGCAGGCTGTTCCGGCACGGAAGCGGTCAGCCCTCGATCAGCCCCTCGGCCCGCCAGCGCGCCAGATAGGCATCGATGATGGCGTCCAGCCGGGCCTTGCCGAAGCTGTCGTCATGGCCGGCATGGACGATCGACACCGGCAGCGACCGCAGCAGGGCGAAGGAGCGGACGTAGTCGCCGATCTCCATGCCCGGGCCGCGATACAGCAGCGGGCCGTCATAGATGACGTCGCCGGCGAACAGCGTGCCGGTCGCCTCCTCGAACAGGGCGATGCTGCCGGGCGAATGGCCGGGCACATGCAGCACCCGGAAGCGCCGGTCGCCGAGATTGACCGTTTCGCCGGCCTCGATCCGCCGCGTCGGCTCGGCGCCCTGCAGGGCATAGCCGCCCAGGTCGTAGCCTTCACGCGGCAGGGCGGTGACCAGCGCGGCCCCGAGCGGCGGATAGCCGGCGGCGACGAAGCGCTGCCGCGCCTCGGCCGGGATCTGGTCGGAGATCAGGGTGCCGGGCCGCGGCCGGGCCAGCGACTCGGCTTCCAGCGGGTGCACCCAGCGCTGCTCGAACTCGTGGATCGCGCCGATATGGTCGGTATGGGTGTGGGTGGCCAGGGCGATCGTCTCGCGCCCTTCGAACAGCTCGGGGAAGGCCGGCCGCAGCGGCGCCACGCCGAGCCCGCCATCGACCAGCAGGTCGCGGTCGCGGCCGCGCAGATGCCAGATGTTGGCGCGCATCAGCACATCGGCGTGCGGCTCGACGATCAGGGTCAGGCCGCCGCCCATGTCCCGCTTGCGGAACCATTCGGCGGCCACGGGCAGGTCGGACATCGTCAGGCCTTTCAGGAGATCGGGCCGGTGGCCGGCGGGTCGAGCAGCGGCGCCACCACGGCCCGGGTCTCGGCGCTGCGCAGCACCGGCACGATCTCGAAATTCACCCCGGTGCCGCGCCAGTGCAGCACCCATTGCTGCAGCAGGGCGAGGTCATCGCATTCCATCAGCTGGAAGCAGCGGTCGCAATTCGCCTCGACCCAGCTGTCGACATATTTCAGCCCCTCGGGCAAGCCGCGCCCGGCATCGCGCAGATGGCGGTAGGCCGCAACCGGGTCGCGGTTGGCGAAACGCTCGATGATCATGAACAGCACAGCCTGGCCTCCCCGCCGTTGCCCGGCGTTTCCGGATTCAGTCCGTGCCTTCCCATAATCCATCACTGCGGGCCGGCGATAGCCCCCGTGGCGTTCAGTGCCGGGTCGTCCCCGGCGCCGAGCCTTCGGCCAGGAACGCGGCGCGGGCGGTGGCGAGCCGCCGCTCCCGCTCCGCCTCCAGCGCCTCGCGCCGTCGCTGGTACTCTTGCTGAAGCTTGTTCGCCAAGGCGATCGTCTTGGTCACCTCCTTGGCGAGCCGCAGGAAGCTGTCGCCCCTCTCCAAAAGCTTCGCGGGATCCTTCGACAATTGTTCCGCCACCGCCATGTCGAGCTCGGCCACCTCATGCAGCGTGCGGATGTGACGTTCGAGCCGGACCAGGTCCGGATCGTTTGCGATGCTGAGGTCGAGGGCGGTCTTGATTCTGCGCATGGAACATATCATGAACTTACACTAGCAGGACGTCAACCCCGATGCGGCCGCCCGGCGCCGCGCCGGCCACAGGCGCCAGCCGAGCGTCACCGCCAGGCTGGACAGCGCGATCAGCCCCATGCCGGCCGCCTGCTCCAGCCCCAGCCGGTGGCCGTAGACCAGCCAGTCGGCCAGGATCGCCGAGGCCGGATAGACGAAGGCCAGCACCGCGATCACCGGCGTCGGCAGCCTCGGATAGGCGGCGTACATCAGGACGTAGACCAGGCCGGTGTGAATGATGCCGAGCCCGGCGAGCCAGCCCCAGGGGCCGGGCGCCGCCGGCAGGGCCGAGGCGCCGACGAAGGGCGCCAGCAGCACGATGCCGGTGGTGGCGTGGATCATCGCGGTCAGATGCGGCCGCACCCCGCGCAGCGCCTTGGTCGACAGCACCGTGCCCGTGTAGAGCAGCGAGGCCAGCACGGCGAGCCCTGCGCCCAGCAGCCGCCCCGGCTCCGCCCCCTCGCCGCCGATGCCGGTGGCCAGCGCCAGACCGACGAAGGCGATGGCGATCCAGCCCAGCTTGCGGCCGCTGAGCCGCTCGCCAAACAGCACCGCCCCGGCCAGCACCACCCAGAAGGGCTGGACGTGGTAGACGATGGTGGCGAAGGCAATGGTGGTGTGGCGGATCGCGGCGAAGAACGCGACCCAGTTCAGCACGATGCAGACGCCGCCGAACAGGATCAGCCCCCATTGCCGCGGCGCCAGGCGCAGGTCGCGCAGCCAGCCGCGGGCGGCGCAGAAGGCCAGCAGGGCCAGCGCGCCGAAGACGCAGCGGAAGAACACCGCGTTGATCGGCCCCTGCCCCGATTCCTCCATGAACACGCCGACGGTGCCGACCACCGCCATGCCCAGGGCGAGCTGCAGGATCCCCGTCCGCCGCTCCGTCGCCGTCTCTCCACCCATCGCCGCCTCCACGGTTCAGATGGAAGAAAGCTGGGCGTGGTCAATACTTCAATCAAACGAATAGATTTGAAGCCATTGATCAATCGGATTTATATCTGAAGCAGGCAGTGACCCTTCCTCTACGTCATCGCGAGGCGCGAAGCGCCGTGGCGATCCAGAGGGCGGTGCCGCTGGATCGCCACGCCCCTGCGGGGCTCGCGATGACGGTTTGGAGAAGCATCCCATGAACGGACGCCTTGATCTCGACGTGCTGCGCACCCTGGTGGCGATCGCCGAGGGCGGCAGCTTCAGCCTGGCCGCGTCGCGGGTCGGGCGCACCCAGTCGGCCGTCAGCATGCAGGTGCGGCGGCTGGAGGAGGCGGTGGGCAAGCGGCTGTTCGACCGCAGCAGCCGTCAAGTCAACTTGACACCTGCCGGCGAGAGCCTGCTGGGCCACGCCCGGCGCATGCTGCGGCTGGAAGAGGAGGCGTGGGCGGCGCTGGTCGAACCCGATCTGCGCGGCCGGGTCCAGCTCGGCATCCCCGACGACTACGCCTATTCGCTGCTGCCGCCGATCCTGTCGCGCTTCGCCGCCACCCATCCCCAGGTCGAGGTCGAGCTGATCTGCGAGCAGACCACCTTCCTGGACCGGCGTCTGGCGGCCGGCGAGGTGGATCTCGCGGTGGTGACCCGCGGTCCCGGCCGCGACGGCGAGCTGCTGCGCCGCGAGCCGCTGGTCTGGTTCGTGTCGCCCGACCACGACCCGCAGGCGGAAGAGCCGCTGCCGGTGGCGCTGTACGAGCCCGGCTGCGTCGCCCGCGGCGTGACGCTGGAGGCGCTGGCCGCGGCGCAGCGCCCCTACCGCATCGCCTATTCCAGCCCCAGCCTGGTCGGGCTGCTGGCGGTGGTCCGCGCCGGGC
>NZ_JANX01000241.1 GCF_000767795.1 Inquilinus limosus MP06
GGCGCGTCGGCCCCCGCCCCGGCCGCGCCGCAGCGGGCCGGCGCCGGGACGCGGGAGACGATCGGGTTCTTCACCATGGTCGTCGGCATGTTCATGGCGATCCTGGACATCCAGATCGTCTCCAGCTCGATCAGCGAGATCCAGGCGGGGCTGGCGGCCAGCCCGGACGAGATCAGCTGGGTGCAGACCGCCTATCTGATCGCCGAGGTGGTGATGATCCCGCTCTCGGGGTTTCTCTCCCGCCTGCTGTCGACCCGCATCCTCTACGTCATCTCGGCGGCCAGCTTCACCCTCTCCAGCCTGGCCTGCGCCCTGGCCTGGAACATCGAATCGATGATCGTGTTCCGGGCGCTGCAGGGCTTCCTCGGCGGGGCGATGATCCCGACCGTCTTCGCCGCCTCCTTCATCCTGTTCCCGCCGGAGCGGCGGGCCGGCATCTCGGTGCTGATCGGCCTGGTCGCGACCATGGCGCCGACCATCGGGCCGACCCTCGGCGGCTACCTGACCCAGGCCTTCTCCTGGCACTGGCTGTTCCTGATCAACATCATCCCCGGCGTCCTGGTGACCACCGGCGTCTGGTTCCTGGTCAAGTTCGACAAGCCGAATCTCGAGCTGCTCAAGGGCTTCGACTTCGCCGGGCTGGCGCTGATGGCGCTGTTCCTCGGCAGCCTCGAATACGTGTTCGAGGAAGGGCCGCGCTGGGACTGGTTCGAGGACCGGTCGATCTTCACCTTCGCCGTGATCGGCACCCTGGCCGGGATGGGCTTCTTCGCCCGGGTGCTGACCGCCCGGAATCCGATCGTCGACCTCCGCGCCTTCGCCGACCGCAACTTCTCGCTCGGCTGCCTGTACAGCCTGATCATCGGCGTCGGCCTCTACGGGGCGGTCTATATCGTGCCCCTGTTCCTCGCCCGGGTGCGCGGCCTGAACAGCCTGCAGATCGGCGAGATCATGTTCGTCACCGGCGTGTTCCAGTTCATCTCGGCGCCGCTGGCCGGCATGCTGTCGAAGAAGCTGGACCTGCGGCTGATGCTGGGCATCGGCCTCGTCGCCTTCGGCACCGGCATCTACCTGATGACCTGGATCACCGCCGATTGGAGCTTCTGGGAGCTGTTCTGGCCGCAGGCGGTGCGCGGCGTGTCGCTGATGCTGCTGTTCCTGCCGATCAACACCCTGGCGCTCGGCACCCTGCCGCCCGACAAGATCAAGAACGCCTCCGGCCTCTACAACCTGATGCGCAATCTCGGCGGCGCCTTCGGCCTGGCCGGCATCAACACGGTGATGATCGACCGGGCGCGGCTGCACACCTCGCGCATCGCCGACCACATCACCCTGACCAACCCGCATGTGCAGGCCACGGTCGACAATTTCAGCCAGATGTTCACCTCGGCCGGCCTCGGCAACCCGGACCTCGCCGCGGTGAAGACGCTGAACAACATGGTGGTGAAGCAGTCGCAGGTGCTGACCTTCGCCGACTGCTTCCTGCTGATGGCGCTGCTGTTCTATGCCGGGCTGCTGCTGATGCCGCTGCTGCGCGCGCCGAAGCCCATGGGCGGCGGGGGTGGCGGCGGGCACTGAACCCGCCCCCCCTGGGCCAGGGCGCGCGTCACGCGTCCGGCAGCGTCGCGCCGTCCCGGGCATAGACCAGGGCGATCCGGCAGCTCTGCTGGTCATACTGCACCACGACCGCGCCGGGCTGGCCGGGCTGCCGCACCCAGGCCTGGCGCTGGGCCAGGCTGTACTCGGTCGGATAGCCCGGCGTCACCGGCGTGCGCTCGATGCCGGAAATGCCCGCGGCCGTCAGGTGCCGGGCGGCCAGGGCGCCGGCGACGCGGTCGGAACAGATGTCGCCCCCCATCAGGCTGCGCACCTTCTCGGCCAGCGCCGGATCGGGCGTCGCCGAGGGCACGCCGGCGCAGCCCGACAGGACCAGGATGAGGGCGAGGCTGGATCGAAGCTCGGCCATGCTGACCACCGCGCTGGTTGTGGATGGCAAGTTGGATCGGCCGCGCGCCGGGTCAACCGGACCGGGGCGCAGCGCCGCCATGAAACGGAAAGGGCCGCCGATCCTGCGACCGGCGGCCCTTCGCGTTGACGATGGGCGAGAGCGTTACTGGTTCATGCTCTCGAAGAAGTCCGCGTTCGACTTGCTGTGCTTCAGCTTGTCCATCAGGAACTCCATCGCATCCGTCGGGCCCATCGGCATCAAGATGCGGCGCAGCACCCACATCTTCGACATCGTGCCCTTGTCGACCAGCAGCTCCTCCTTGCGGGTGCCGGACTTGCCGATGTCGATCGCCGGGAAGGTGCGGCGGTCGGACAGCTTGCGGTCGAGGATGATCTCGGAGTTGCCGGTGCCCTTGAACTCTTCGAAGATCACCTCGTCCATCCGGCTGCCGGTGTCGATCAGCGCGGTGGCGATGATGGTCAGGCTGCCGCCTTCCTCGATGTTGCGGGCGGCGCCGAAGAAGCGCTTCGGCCGCTGCAGGGCGTTGGCGTCGACACCGCCGGTCAGCACCTTGCCGGAGGAGGGCACCACGGTGTTGTAGGCGCGCGCCAGGCGGGTGATGCTGTCGAGCAGGATGACGACATCCTTCTTGTGCTCGACCAAGCGCTTGGCCTTCTCGATCACCATCTCGGCCACCTGGACGTGGCGCGTCGCCGGCTCGTCGAAGGTGGAGGAGATGACCTCGCCCTTCACCGACCGGTCCATGTCGGTCACTTCCTCCGGCCGCTCATCGATCAGCAGCACGATCAGGAAGGCGTCCGGGTGGTTCTCGGCGATCGAGTTGGCGATGTTCTGCAGCATCACCGTCTTGCCGGTGCGCGGCGGCGCCACGATCAGGGCGCGCTGGCCCTTGCCGAGGGGCGAGACCAGATCGATGATCCGGCCGGTCATGTTCTTCTTGGTCGGGTCGATCAGCTCCATCCGCAGCGCTTCGTCGGGATAGAGCGGGGTCAGGTTGTCGAAGGTGACCCGGTGCCGGACATTGTCCGGCTCCTCGAAATTGATCTTGTTGACCTTGGTCAGGGCGAAATAGCGCTCGTTTTCCTTCGGCGCGCGGATCTCGCCCTCGATGGTGTCGCCGGTGCGAACGCCGAAGCGGCGGATCTGCTGCGGCGACACATAGATGTCGTCGGGACCGGGAAGGTAATTCGATTCCGGGGAGCGCAGGAAACCGAACCCGTCGGGCAGGACCTCCAGCACACCGGATCCAAAAATGGCGACGTCGTTATCGGCGAGCTGCTTGAGGATGGCGAACATCATGTCCTGCTTGCGCAGCATGCTCGCGTTTTCGACCTCGAGCTCTTCGGCATAGGCGAGAAGCTCGCTGGGAGTCTTCTCTTTCAGTTCTTGCAGATGCATGGGGACCCTGGATGGGCGTGGACAGAGCGCCGGCGGCGCGGCGTCTTCGGATTGGTCTCTCGCTGGAAGCCTCGGTCCACGGCACGAAGGGCTCGACCGCGCCGGCGCTTCGAATGACCGCCGGAAGACCGCTGAGAACAGCAGATGGTTATCGAATGACCTGCCGCAAGTCAATCGTGCTGCCGCGTGCGGCGGCATATTGCACCGCCTCGGCGGAAGCGGGAGGATTTGTCAGGGGAGACGACATAGTCGATTCATTTTCGGGAGGGGATTTTGCGATGAGGACCACCGTCGTTCTGGCGGCCGCCGCCATGCTGGTTGTGACCGCCTGCGGTCCTCGCTATTCAGGAGGGCCGGGCGACCGGCCGGAAACCGCGATCGTCATCGCTGCATCCGGCGAGATCGACGGCGTCAAAGCGGAATACGACTATATCCGGGAGAGGCTTCCCGGCTGGCAGCCCGCCGGCCAGTCGCTCGTCAATACCGGCGAGCGGCTCTACGATCGGCTGGAGCTGGTGAATGCGGCCGGCGCCCGCAAGGTTGTCTACTCCGACATCTCGGGCTGGGTTGGCAAGGGCCTCGGCCTGCCCTGACCGGCCACTCAGAACGGCCGGACGATCACCATCACCAGGATGATGAACAGCAGCAGCGCCGGCACCTCGTTGACGATGCGGTAGAAGCGCTCGCTGTGGGGGTTGCGGCCTTCCGCGAAGCCGCGGCGCCAGCGTATGCACATGTGGTGCAGCACGGTCAGGATGACAACCCCCGTCAGCTTCACATGCAGCCAGCCCTCGGCGAAGAAGGCCCAGTCGGTCAGCCACAGCATGGTGACGCCGAACACCCAGGTCAGCACCGCCGAGGGCAGCATGATGCCGCGCATCAGGCGCCGCTCCATCACCCCGAAGCGCTCGTATTCCGGCGTCCCCGGCGTGGTCTGCGAGTGGTAGACGAACAGCCGCGGCAGATAGAGCATCCCCGCCATCCAGGAGATCACGAAGAAGACGTGGAGCGCCTTGATCCAGGGATAGAGAGCCGACATTCGGTTTGGTCCTCGCTCTAAGCCGCCTTGCTGGGACACCCCGTGAACGCCGCGGGGCAGATCCGGCCGCCATCCCCCGCCTCGCACGCCGTCTCCCGACGATGGCCGGCCCGCACCAGGTCGGCCAGGCCGGCGATGAAGCCGTCCTCGGCGCCGACAGTCGGCACCCGCAGGTAGCACGGCGCGCCCGATTCGTCAGCCAGCCTGCGATATTCGATGTCGAGCTCGACCAGCGTCTCGGAGTGCTCGGAGACGAAGGCGATCGGCACCACCACGATCGGCCGCTTCTCCAGCGCCGCCTGATGGATCACCGCCTCGGTCGACGGCTCGATCCATTTCAGCCGGCCGACCCGGCTCTGATAGGTCGAGACCCAGTCGAGGCCGGGGATGCCGGAGGCCTCGGCCAGGGCGGCGGCGGTGCGCTCGCACTGCCACTGATAGGGGTCGCCGGCCCTGACGATCTTCTCCGGCAGGCCGTGGGCGGAGAACAGGACGCGCGGCCGGCCGTACCGCACCGCCTCCTCATGCGCCGCGCGCAGCCCGGCAGCCATGGCGGCGATGAAGCGGCTCTCGGTCGGATAGCAGCAGACCACCCGCGTCGGCGCGTCCAGCCGGGCGATCTTGCAGGCGTCGCGCCACACCCGCAGCGACGACGCCGTGGTGGTGGTCGAGAATTGCGGGTACAGCGGCAGCAGGATCACCTCGTCCGGCGCGAAATCCTTCACCAGCATCGCCGTCTCCTGGCTCATCGGGTGCCAGTAGCGCATGGCGATGAACGCCTTCACCTCGCCCAGATCGGCCAGCTGCGCCTCCAGCGCCCGGGCCTGCGCCTCGGTGTTGGGCAAGAGCGGCGAGCCGCCGCCGATCTCGGCATAGATGTCCTTGGCCAGGCGGGTCCGCTTCTTGGCGATGGCCCAGGCCAGGATCACCCGCGCCGGGTTCGGGATGCGGATGATCGCCGGGTCGGCGAACAGGTTGAACAGGAAGGGCCGGATCGCGTCCGGATTGTCGGGGCCGCCCAGGTTGAACAGGACGACGGCGATCCGCCGGCTCATGCCCCGTCCCCGCGCAGGTGGCGGACCAGGGCGGCGAGATGCTCGGGCGGCGTCTTCTGCAGCACGCCGTGGCCGAGGTTGAACACGAACGGGCCGTGGCCGAGGGCGCCCGTGATCGCGTCGGCGGCCCGCAGCATCGCCTCGCCGCCGGTCAGCACCAGGACGGGGTCGAGATTGCCCTGCACGGTCGCCTTCGGCTGCAGCACCTGCGCAGCCCAGGCCGGCGGCACGGTGGTGTCCAGCCCCACCGCGTCGACCCCGGTGCCGGCAAGGTAGCGCTCATACAGCAGCCCGGCGCCGCGCGGAAAACCTATGATCGGCACGCCCGGCGCCGCGGCCCGCACGGCCTCGACGATGCGCTTCGTCGGCGCGATCACCCAGCGCTCGAACTCCGCCTCCGGCAGCACGCCGGCCCAGCTGTCGAACAGCTGCACCGCCTCGGCGCCCGCCTGGATCTGGCGCAGCAGATAGGCGGATGTTGCCTCGACCAGCAGATCGACCAGCCGGCCGAAGACCTCCGGCTCGCCATAGGCCAGGCGCTTGACCACGCCGTATTCCTTGCTGCCGCCGCCCTCGACCATATAGGTCGCGACGGTCCAGGGCGCGCCGGCGAAGCCGATCAGGGCGGTCTCGGCCGGCAGGGCCGCCGCCACCCGCCCGACGGTCTCGTAGACCGGCCCCAGCACCTCGTGCAGCCGGCCGGCGGACAGGCGGGCGATGCCGGCCGCGTCGGTCACCGGCTCCAGCTTCGGGCCCTCGCCCTCGACATACTCCAGCGCCTGGCCCAGCGCGTGCGGCACCACCAGGATGTCGGAGAACAGGATCGCCGCGTCCAGCCCGTAGCGGCGGATCGGCTGCAGCGTCACCTCGGCGGCCAGCTCCGGGTTGTAGCAGAGGTCCAGGAAGCTGCCGGCCCGGGCGCGGACGGCGCGGTATTCCGGCAGGTAGCGCCCGGCTTGGCGCATCAGCCAGACCGGCGGCCGGGCCAAGGTCTCTCCGGCCAGGGCGCGCAGGAACGGCTTCGCCGGCGTCGCGGACTTTTCTTCCCGGCTCTGCCCATCCCTAATCATGAAAAGGAATCCTTGTTTAGAGGATGTTGTGAATCGCTGTGGATAACGGGGATTGTGACTCTTCCCCAATCCATCCACAGGGTTTTGCCCGTCGGCCCGCCCCTCCCTGTGGAAAGCGGGGAAGACGCGCCCGACTCGCTACACCCTCGCCATCGCCCCTGTCCATAACGGCCGGGAGGACTCGGGGTCGCATCGTCCGGCCTCGCCGTCGCCCCGTCGGGGACGGGACTCTCATCCCCAGCCGCATGGAAGAGTCGACGACTCACCCGCGGTCCGGGGGCCAATCGCGTCAAGCCTCGTGAATCCGCCTGTCATCCCGAATTTGCCCACAGACAATCCCCATCCCTCCGGGATACAAGGAAGCTATGGCGCAGACGAAGACGTTCCACCTACATCTCGTTTCGGATTCGACCGGCGACACCATTCATAGCGTCGCCCGGGCCTGCCTCGCGCAGTTCGAGGGGGCGGAGCCGATCGAGCATTTCTGGAACCTGGTGCGGACCAACCGCCAGCTCGACATGGTGGTGGAGGAGATCCGCGACCATCCGGGCGTCGTCGTCTTCACGCTGGTCGATGACGGGCTGCGCCACCGGCTGATGGATGTGTGCGGCACGCTCGGCGTGCCCTGCATCTCGGTGCTCGACCCGATCATGGCGGCGCTGGCGCAGCAGCTCGGCATGGCGGGCCATGGCCGGCCGGGCCGGCAGCACGCGATGGACGCCGCCTATTTCCACCGCATCGAGGCGATGGACTATGCCCTGGCGCATGATGACGGCCACCTGACGGGCGAGCTGCACCAGGCCGATGTCATCCTGGTCGGCGTGTCCCGCACCTCGAAGACGCCGACCTGTCTCTACCTGGCGAACCGCGGGGTGAAGGCGGCGAACGTCCCCTTCGTCCCCGGCCTGCCGCTGCCGGAGGACCTGCACCGGATCAGCCGGCCGCTGATCGTCGGGTTGACCAAGGATCCGGAGCGGCTGATCCAGCTGCGCCGCAACCGCATGCAGATGCTGAACCAGGCCCAGACCACCGACTATGTCGACCCCGAGCAGGTGCGGTCGGAGGTGGCGGAGGCGCGGCGTTACTTCGCCAAGCACCGCTGGCCGGTGCTGGACGTGACCCGCCGCGCGATCGAGGAGACGGCGGCCGAGATCCTGTCGCTGCTGGCCCGGCGCGGCCGCAGCGCCGGCATTCCCTGATGGAGCCGCGGCCATGACCCGGGTGATCCTCGCCTCCGGCAGCGCCACGCGGCGGGCAATGCTGGCCGCCGCCGGCGTCGCCGTCATTCCCAGCCCCGCCGCGGTCGACGAAGCCGAGGTGAAGGCCTCGATGCAGGCCGAGGGCGCGTCCCCGGCCGATGTCGCCGAGGCGCTGGCGGTGCTGAAGGCGCAGCGTATCTCGCGCCGCTTTCCCGGCGACCTGGTGATCGGCGCCGACCAGATGCTGGATTGCGATGGCGTCTGGTACGACAAGCCGGCCGACCGGGCGGCGGCGCGCGACCAGCTGCTGGCCCTGCGCGGCCGCACCCACACCCTGACCTCGTCCGCGGTGGCGGTGCGCGACGGCCAGCGTGTGTGGCACGCGACCGACCGGGCGAAGCTGACCATGCGGTCCTTCAGCCACGTCTTCCTCGAAACCTATCTCGACGCCGCCGGCGAGGCGGTGCTGTCCTCGGTCGGCGCCTATCAGCTCGAAGGGCTCGGGGCGCAGCTCTTCGCCAGGGTCGAGGGCGACCATTTCACCGTGCTGGGCCTGCCGCTGCTGCCGCTGCTCGGCTTCCTGCGCGACCATGGGGTGCTGCCGTCGTGACCTTGACCGCGAAAGGCCGTCTGGCCGGGGTGATCGGCTGGCCGGTCGGGCATTCCCGCTCGCCGCAGCTGCACGGGCACTGGCTGGCCCGCTACAGGATCGACGGTGCCTATGTGCCGATGGCGGTGGCGCCGGAGCGGCTGGAGGCAGCGCTGCGCGGCCTCGCCGCCCTCGGCTTCCGCGGCTGCAACGTCACCGTGCCGCACAAGGAGGCGGCGATGGCGGTGGTCGACGAGCTCGACCCGCTGGCCCGGCGCATCGCCGCGGTGAACACCATCGTGGTGCGCGAGGATGGCCGCCTGTTCGGCACCAACACCGACGGCTTCGGCTTCCTGGCCAATCTCCAGGCCGGCGCGCCCAACTGGTCGGCCGGCCGCGGCCCGGCGGTGGTGATCGGCGCCGGCGGCGCGGCGCGCGCGGTGATCGTCGCGCTGGTC
>NZ_JANX01000242.1 GCF_000767795.1 Inquilinus limosus MP06
GCGGGACTGCCCGCTTTGCGCCGCGGGCGTGCCGTTGCAGGATCGGGCCGGCTGAACGAAAGGGAACGCGATGGCGCATCAGCATATCGGCGCGGTGGCCGTGGTGGTCCGCGACTATGACGAGGCCAAGACCTGGTACACCGGCGTGCTCGGTTTCGACCTGGTCGAGGACACGCCGATGGGCGGCGGCAAGCGCTGGCTGCTGGTGGCGCCGCCCGGCGGGGGCGGCCCGAACCTGCTGCTGGCCCGCGCCGCGACGCCGGAGCAGGAGAGCCGGATCGGCGACCAGACCGGCGGCCGCGTCTTCCTGTTCCTGCACACCGACGATTTCCGGCGCGACCATGCGGCGATGACCGCACGCGGCGTGGTGTTCCGCGAGACCCCGCGCGAGGAGGCCTACGGCACCGTCGCCGTGTTCGAAGATCTGTACGGCAATCTCTGGGATCTCCTCGAACTGAAGCCCCGGTAGCCGGATCGCCTTCCGTCCTTCACGAAATCGCCCGGATTCCGCGGCAGGATCGGCGGTGATGGGGCGAGAGGATCGGGGGACTCTCATGCGAGGCTGGCAGCGTGTGGCGGCGGTGGGGCTGGCGGCCGCGGCGATCGCCGGCGGCATCTATGCCTGGGGTGAGGGGGCGCTCCTGCCCTGCGGGCCGGTGGACCGCGTGCTGCACACCAGCGCCTGCCGCATCGTCGCGGTGCTGGACGACCAGGATCTCGCCGTGCTGAGTCCGGCGCCGGACGGCACGCTGCTCGGGGTGGTGCGGCAGCCGGGGCTGGGGCGGGAGGCCACGCGCCCGCAGGAGCTGCTGCGGATCGACCCCGCCACCGGGACGGTGCGGTCGCGCATTCCCCTGCCGGACGTGCCGAAGGATGCGAGCTGGTTGGGACTCGCGGTCTCGCCCTCGGGCAGTCTCGTCGCCGGCGGGTTCTTCGAGGGGCCGATCCAGGTCATCGACAGCCGGACCGGCGCCACCATCTCCCGCATCCGGCGCGGCGCGGCCGGGCTGGCCTTCGTCACCGACGACCGGATCATGATCGACATGGGGTGGGGCAGCTTCTGGGAAGGCCCCGGCAAGACGGCGGTGCTTTCAGTCGCCGATGGCGGCGAGGTCGCGACGGTGCCGGCTCCCGGGTCGCTGCGCGCCGCCGGCGTGTCCTCCGCCGTCTCGCCCGACGGCGAGATGGCGGCGGAGCATGTCGAGACCCGCGGCGATAGCGGCGTGATCGCGATCCGCCTGGCCGACAACCGGCAGCGCAGCGTGTCCGGCCGGCTTCTGGTCGGGGCGCTGTCGACCTGGCGGAACAACGGCTCGCATCTGATTCCGCTGCTCGCCTTCAGCCCGGACGGGCGGTCCCTGGCGGCCAGCTTCGACGACCCCGACGTCTGGGGCAAGGAGACGGCGGCCCTGTTCATCTGGGATGTCACCGACGGGCGGTTGCTGCGCCGGATCCCGACCCGGTCGCAGTGGCGGAACCTGGTGTGGGGCGCGGATTCGCGAAGCCTGATGGCCACCCGCTACACGCCGGATACCTATACCGGGGCGGTGAAGACCGGTGTGTCGGAGCTGGCGCGGATCGATCTCGATAACTGAGCCGCACAAACGAAAACGGCCGGAGCGGGGCTCCGGCCGTTCTCTTCAATCCGAACCTGCGGGTCAGTGGGCCAGCTTGGCCTCGACCGCGGCGTTGCGGATCGCTTTCTGCAGCTTCTCGAAGGCCCGCACCTCGATCTGGCGCACACGCTCGCGGCTGATGCCGTATTCCTGGCTCAGATCCTCCAGCGTGGTCGGCTCGTCGCGCAGCCGGCGCTCGGTCAGGATGCGGCGCTCGCGGTCGTTCAGGCCGGACATCGCGTCCTTCAGCAGCTTCTGGCGCTTGCCGAGCTCCTGCCGGTCCGCCAGCATCACCTCCTGGCTGTCGCGCTCGTCGACCAGCCAGTCCTGCCACTCGCCCTCGCCGTCGACGCGCAGCGGCGCGTTCAGCGAATGGTCCGGCGCGGCCAGCCGGCGGTTCATCGAGATCACGTCCTGCTCCGGCACCGACAGCTCGGTGGCGATCTTGGTCACCGTCTCCGGCTTCAGGTCGCCATCCTCGATCGCCTGCAGCTGGCCCTTCAGCTTGCGCAGGTTGAAGAACAGCTTCTTCTGCGCCGCGGTGGTGCCCATCTTCACCAGGGACCAGCTGTGCAGGATGTATTCCTGGATGGCGGCGCGGATCCACCACATGGCGTAGGTGGCCAGGCGGAAGCCGCGGTCCGGGTCGAACCGCTTCACCGCCTGCATCATGCCGACATTGCCCTCGGAGATCAGCTCCGAGATCGGCAGGCCGTAGCCGCGATAGCCCATGGCGATCTTCGCGACCAGCCGCAGATGGCTCGTCACCAGCCGATGCGCCGATTCGGTGTCGCCATGCTCCCGCCACGCCTTGGCGAGCATGAACTCCTCCTGCGGTTCCAGCATCGGGAACTGACGGATTTCCTGCAGGTACCGGCTCAGGTTGGATTCAGCGCCCAGGACGGGCAGGGTCGACGCGTTTGCCATGATATCTTGCTCCCTCTCCGGCGCCCTTTCCCCTGGGGGTGGGCGCCCTCCGGACTCATCATCCGGACCGATGCATAATACCCGACTTCAGTACTCGGGTATACGGTCTTCCCCCGCGAGGGAGACAAGCAAATGTCGCATGTCTCCCGGAAGGGGCCTCGTGAATTCGAGTTCACGTTGGTCCGCCGGATGGCGGAAGCGCAGTTTTGCCGCATGCAGCGCCTGCCGCGGGAAGCTGCGCGCCGTCTCATTGCCAATAGCCGAGCGCGGGCGTCGGCCATAAACCGGGTCGCCGATCAGCGGGTGCCCGATCGAGGTCATGTGGACCCGGATCTGGTGGGTCCGCCCGGTGTCCAGCTTGCAGGTGACCAGGCTGGCCTCGGCACCGGCCGGGCGCAGCACCCGGTAGTGGGTCCGCGCCGGCTTGCCTCCAGCCTTAACGACGGCCATGCGCTGCCGGTTCCGCGGGTCGCGGCCGATCGCGCCCTCGACCGTTCCGGCCGAGGGGTTCGGCCGGCCCCAGACCAGGGCCAGATAGGTGCGCGACAGGGTGCGGTCCGCGAACTGGGCCGACAGCGCCTTGTGGGCCGCGTCGGTCTTGGCCACCACCATCAGCCCGCTGGTCTCCTTGTCCAGCCGGTGGACGATGCCCGGGCGGGCGACGCCGCCAATGCCGGACAGCTGCGCGCCGCAATGGGCGAGCAGGGCGTTGACCAGGGTGCCATCGGGATTGCCTGCCGCGGGGTGGACCACCAGCCCGGCCGGCTTGTCGATGACGATCAAATGGGGATCCTCGTACACGATATCAAGCCCGATCGCCTGCGGCTCCGGCTCCGCCGGCACCGGCGGCGGCACGCGGATTTCGAAGCGCTGGCCGGGTTTGACCTTGGTCGAGGCGTCTTCTACTGTCCGCTCGCCCTCCCGCACGCAGCCCGCGGCGATCAGCGCCTGCAGCCGCGACCTCGACAGGTCCGGCACCGCGTCGGCCAGGGCGCGGTCCAGCCGCTGTCCGGCGGCGTCCGGGCCGATGGTGACGGGAATGGTCCCGTCCGGGAATAGGGGTGAGGCGGGTGCGTCTGGAAGCTGGGTCATTGCGGGCGGTGAAGATAACCGTTTGGGCGATGCTTGTGGTCATCATCGTGCTCACCGCCGTCGTTCTCGGGGAATTGGGCCGCCGGCTCTTCGCCTCCGGCTCCTCCGCCCAGGCACCCGCCGTCTCCGCTCCCGCCACGACGCCGGCGACCACCGCCGCGCCGTCCACGCTGCCCGCCGGCAGCCGTATCCTCAGCATCACCACCACGGGCGATCGCGCAGTGATCCTGGTCACACTGCCCGGCGGCGGGCAGGAGGTGCGCAGCATCGACCCGCGCACCGGCGCCGCCGCGACCCTCCTCACCACCACCCCATAACCGGAAGCCCTCGGCATGACAGACGTGATCAACCTGGCCAGCGACAACGTCGCCGGCGCCGCGCCCGAGATCCTGGCGGCCATCGCCAGCGCCGCCGGGGGGCGCCAGCCCTCCTATGGCAGCGACGAGGTCACCGCCCGGCTGCAGGACCGGCTGTCCGAGGTGTTCGAGCGCCGCGTCGCCGCCTTCCCGGTGCCGACCGGCACGGCGGCCAACGCCCTGGCCCTGGCCACCTTCACCCCGCCCTGGGGCGCGGTGGTGTGCCATCGTGAGGCGCATGTCGCGGTCGATGAATGCGGCGCGCCGGAATTCTACACCCACGGCGCCAAGCTGCTTCTGGCCGACGGCGCCCATGGCAAGCTGACACCGCAGGCCGTGGCCGCCGCCGTCCCGGAGTGGCGCGGCGACGTCCATCGCAGCCAGCCGGCGATGCTCAGCCTGTCGCAGGCCACCGAATCCGGCACGGTCTACAGCCCGGCCGAGGTCGGCGCGCTGGCCGAGGTCGCGCGGGGCCACGGCCTGGCGGTGCACATGGACGGCTCGCGCTTCGCCAACGCGCTGGCGGGGCAGGGCTGCTCCCCGGCGGAGCTGACCTGGAAGGCCGGCGTCGACGTTCTGTCCTTCGGCGGCACCAAGAACGGCTGCGTGATGGCCGAGGCGGTGGTGTTCTTCGACCCGGACAAGGCGGCGGATTTCGCCTTCCGCCGAAAGCGTGCCGGCCACCTCCTGTCGAAGATGCGGTTCGTCTCGGCCCAGCTCGAAGCCTATCTGGCCGACGGGCTGTGGCTGCGCCTGGCGCGCAACGCCAACGACCGGGCGCGGCAACTGGCCGAGGGGCTGCAGGCGCTGCCGGGGGTGGAGCTGCTGCACCCGGTCGAGGCGAACGAGGTGTTCGTGCGGCTGCCCGCGGCGCTGGCCGAGGGGCTGGCGCGGCAAGGCGTGCTGGCCGCCCATTGGGAAGGCGAGATCTGGCGCTTCGTCGGCGCCTTCGACATCGACGCAGCCACGATCGAGACGGTGCTGCAGCGCGCGCGGCGCTGCGTTGCGGCGGCCGTCTGATCAGGCTGTCAAAAAACCGACGGAAATGTCTTGCGTCGGCGCGCGGGCTCCCCTATATCCGGGCCCGCGCCTCAGTCCCCTTCGTCTAGAGGCCTAGGACACCGCCCTCTCACGGCGGTAACAGGGGTTCGAATCCCCTAGGGGACGCCACTTCGGCACAAAACTAAGTACCTCCGGCGCCGCCGGGTCCGTGTTGACCGCGGTGGCGAGTGTGCGCAGCAGTGCGCTCTTAGAGCCTGTAATTCGGATCTCCCGTCCGTCGATAATATCGACGCGCTGTGCCAGCGCGCGGAGATCGCGCCGGAAGGTCCCGTCTCCAGTCCGCAGCTTGCGCTTCGCGGCCTGGGCAAATTTCCGCAGGGTCTCCGGTGTGATCGTGGCGCCGACTCCGTCGACGAGGGAGGAAACGCGGTCCGCGTCGGCCCGCGCTTGATCACGGATCGCGGCCAATTCCGCCAGCCGGCCCTTCAATGCCGGATCGCTCAGATCGGCGATGCCGCCTTCGATCGCCTGATAGAGCCGCTTCAGCCTCGCCTCTGTTTCCGTTGTTCGCTTGCGCAACTCGGCAACATGGCCGCGGCGACGCTCGATCCATTCCTCGCGCCGTTCCAAAAGGTGACTCAGGATCTCGTGGAGCCGGCCTGGGTCGAGCAGCCGCCATTCCAGATGATCGACGACCACGTGGTCGAGCTTGGGGCAGGGGCTGGATCGTCCTCTTTGCGGGCATCCGAAGCCTGTTCAGGCCTATTCGAACCGAATGCTGGCGGGCGCCTGAAGCGGACACGGGGCGGCAACACCCGGCGGCCTCATGCAGGCGACGTCGGCCACGCCGGATCGGCGATCAATGCCATCGTCCGGCATCGCCGGATCGCCCGCCCGGAGCTGATTCGGGTTGTCTGCTTGTGCAGACTCCTCATCAAGACTCCTCAGTCTCGGCGATGTCGGCCAGTGTCTCGCGATCCCGGACCATCAGGCAGCTTCCCTCGCGGGCCAGGATACCCTCGCCGATCCAGCGATTGATCTGGACATTGACCTTCGACCGGCTGGCGCCGATCAGCAGACCCAGGTCGCGCTGTGACAGCCGGCGCGGCAGCCGCAGGGCGCGGCCCGGCGTGGTCCGGCCCGATGGCGTCTGGCTAGCCTCGGTCTCGGCCAGGGTCAGGAGCAGCCGGGCCAGCCGGGCCGGCAGGTTCAGCAGTGCTACGCCCTCCAGCTGATCGCTGGTCCGGCGCAGCCGGGTGGTCAGCAGCTCCATCATCTGCAGGCAGGCCTCGGGCGACTGCTTCAGCATCCGCCGCAGGTCGCGCCCGTCGACGATCTGCAGCCGGCATTCGCCCAGCGCCACCGCGTCGGCACTGCGGCCCCGGCCGTCCAGGGCCGAGACCTCGCCGAACATCTCGCCGGCCTGCAGGATGCCGAGCAGGATCTCCCGCCCCTGGCGCGAGATCAGGCGCAGCGCCACGCGGCCGGACTGGATGATCAGGATGCTGTCGCCGGGGTCGCCGCGCAGGAAGATGGTGTCGCCGTCGTCGTAGCGCCGCTCGATCAGCCGCATGGGAAGGGCGTCCTGGATGGCTGGCAGGCCGCCGGCCGAAGGGCGCGCGCCGCCTGAGGGTCGGGCCGAGGCCCATGACATGACATAGTTCACGGTCAGCTCCAGAGATGGCGACCGCTGCCGCGATCCGGGGCGCAGGCTCCGCACAGCCTGCGCCCCGGCGCTCCCGGCCGGCGGTCCTCGGGGTCCGGCTGAGACTGGGTCTCGGCCCTCCGTCGGAGGGCTCGGCTGCGGTGGCATTCGCCTTGCCGCACCGGCGCTCCGTGATGCTGGAATTGTCCGCAACCGGGTGGGCCGGCTCAATACACCAGAATTGAGGTATCGTCGGACGACGCCTGGTCAGCTGCCGTTCAGCCGCCGCACTCCGCCTTCAGCCAGCCGACGAACTGCCGCACCGGCTCCCAGTCGGCCAGGGCGGGCAGGGTGACGGCATAGTGGTTCCAGTTGGTCGGGGTCTCGTCGTCCAGCAGGCGCAGCAGGCGGCCGCTGCGCAGGTCGTCCTCGACCAGCGTCCGGCGGGCGATGGCGACGCCCAGGCCATTCACGGCAGCCTCCAGCGCCAGCAACGTGCCGGTCAGGTTCATGCCGTCATTGACCGCGTCAGGCGGCAGGCCGTGGGTCTCGAACCAGTGCTGCCAATGGGCGCCACTCTGGTCGTCGCGGGCGGTGGTGTCGATCAGCCGGGCCAAGCGCAGGAGATCGGCCGGCGCCGCCACCGGCCCGTGGCTCGCCAGATAGCCCGGGCTGGCGACCGGGAAGATCGCGTCGGCCATCAGCCGCTCGACACGCAGGTTCGGATAGGCGCCGCCGCCGAAGCGCAGGGCAATGTCGACCGCCCGTTGCGAGAGGTCGGCCAGCGCCAGGTCGGCGATGATGTCGATGTCGACCTCGGGATGCAGCGCGCGGAACCGGTGCAGTCGTGGCGCCAGCCAGCGCACGGCGTGCGACGGGATCACGCTGACCCGCAGCCGCGGCCGGCTCCGCCGGTCGACCCCGGCCACGGTGCGGCGGATCTCCTGCAGCGCCCGGCCCATGCCGGCGGCCAGCCCCTCACCCTCGGCGGTCAGCTCGACCCGGCGGACATGCCGCACCAGCAGGGCCACGCCGAGTTCGGCCTCGAGATCGGACACCCGGTGGCTGACGGCGCTGGCGGTGACCGCCAGCTCCTCGCCTGCACGCTTGAAGCTGCCGAGCCGGGCCACGGCCTCGAAGGCGCGCAGGGATTCGAGCGGCGGCAGCCGTCTCATAGGCGGTGTTCCGGTCGGATAGCGAGCATCGCCAGCCCCATGGATGAGCCCGCCTCACGCATTGATGTGGAAATGATCGCTTGTCCGGCACCGCGTGCCAAGTCATAGCGGTCTATGGCGGGACCGGTCTGCATGGAGGATGCCGCGGGCCGGGACCGACCCTATGGGCTTCGCTTTGCCCCGGATGTGACGAGCGTAACATAGGCGTCGGGTCCCACGCGCGATGATGCGCAAACCGGGATGCCGATACCGGCACCACTCCAGGCGCAGTCCGACGGCGCCGCAACCCGACGGAGCTGATGGTCGACCAGACATCTTCGATTGCTGTCCCGGCCTTGCCGTCCGGCGGATGCCGGCTGCGGACGGACCCACGCATCCCGCCGACCGCCCTGCCGGGCGAGCGCGAGGTCGGCCGGCTCGTCGGCGGGGTCTATGACGCAGCGCTGGGAGAGGAGGCGTGGCCGATCGTGCTGCAGCGGATGCTGCGGCTGCTCGGCGGCGAATCAACGGCGCTGCACCCGACGCTCTCGCCCTCTCTGCGGGACGGGTCGGTACGGGTCGGCTGCGACCCCGATTTCACGCCGCTCTACAACGACTACTACCACCGGATCATTCCGCTCGCGCCGCTGGCGCCCCGGCTGCGTCGCGCCTGCGTGTTCATGGGCGGCGCGGCGATGGCGGAGGACGCATTCCTGCGCAGCGAGTTCTACAACGACTATGTGCGGCCCCAAGGCAAGCGCAGTTTCATGTTCTGGATCGACGCCGACAGCCGTGGGCTGCGTTCGCACCTCTCCTTCTGGCGGTCGCGCCGGCGGGCCGACTGGGCGGAACCTGAGCTGCGGGTGCTGGGCGCGGTCGGGACCCATCTCGGCCGAGCGCTGGAGATCCAGCGCCGCCTCGCCGAAGCCGCGCAGCGGCCGACCGCCGCGGTCGACCGCTGCCTGCTGGCGCCGCAGGAGCG
>NZ_JANX01000243.1 GCF_000767795.1 Inquilinus limosus MP06
GGATCGCCCGTCGCCAGCGCCCGCGCCGCCGCCGTGATCAGAGAGTCCATCGGATTCCCGTCACACTTGTCACTCCCCGCCTTTCGCCCGCCGGCACAACTCTACCGCATCACGACCACGCGTCGGCCCGCAACCGGGGCGACGACATTCGAAGGAGAGACGGCATGACCCATCACCGGACCGGAACCCGCGAGGAATGGCTGGCGGCGCGGCGCGCGCTGCTGGCGGCGGAGAAGGATCTCACGCGGCAGAGCGACGAGCTCGCACAGCAGCGGCAGGCGCTGCCCTGGGTCCGCATCGACAAGGACTACCGCTTCGAGACCGAGGACGGCGCCGCCTCGCTGCGGGACCTGTTCCGGGGGCGGTCGCAGTTGATCGTCTACCACTTCATGTTCGGGGCCGACTGGGCGGCGGGCTGCCCGTCCTGCTCGATGATCGCGGACAGCTTCAATGGCTTCGCGGTGCATCTGGCCCAGCACGACGTGATGCTGTGGGCGGTGTCACTGGCGCCGCTGCCGAAGCTGCAGGCCTACAAGCGGCGGATGGGCTGGAGCTTCCCCTGGGCGTCCTCGGCCGGCGGCGACTTCAACTTCGACTTCAACGTCGCCTTCACCGAGGCGCAGCAATGCGGCGGCACCATCGAGTACAACTTCCGCCGCGGCGGCCACGCCATGGACCTGGACCCGCCGCCGGAGCCGATCGTCGAGTTCGCCACCACCTGCGGCACCGACGCGCCGAGCTACAACCGTGACCGGCCCGGCATGAGCGCCTTTGCGCTGCAGGACGGCGCCGTGCACCACACCTACTCGGCCTATGCCCGCGGGCTGGACAGCCTGTGGGCGGCGTATCAGTGGCTCGACCGCGCGCCCCGGGGGCGAAACGAGACCGGCATCTGGTGGCGCCGCCACGACGAGTACGGCCATGACTGACCGGCCGCTGGCGCGCCGCCCCCTCGACGCGGCCGGCTGGCTGCACCTGGCGGCGGCGCCGGTCTTCGCCGCCATGGCGCTGGCGACGGTCCTGTCGGGCGGCGAGGCGGATGTCCTGTGTTCGGCCGCCGGAATGTCGCCGCTGGGCGGAATGGCGCCGATGTACCTGCTGATGAGCGTCTTCCACGCGGCGCCCTGGCTGAGGCTGATCGCGAGAGGAGCAAAGGAATGAGCGAATCCTGGACCGGCGGCTGCGCCTGCGGCGCCATCCGCTACGAGATCGCCGGCGAGCCGCTGGCGATGAACGACTGCCAGTGCCGCGACTGCCAGCGCCGCAGCGGCACCGGCCACGGCTCCTACCTGGCCTTCCCGAGCAAGAGCGTGACCCGGCTGAGGGGCGAGGCCGGGCGCTGGGACGTCGCCGCCGACAACGGCAAGATGAAGAGCCATGCCTTCTGCCCGGCCTGCGGCACCCCGGTGTCCCTGACCTTCCCGGCGATGCCCGACATCTTCATCGTGCATGCCGGCAGCCTGGACGACCCGGCCCGCTACCGGCCGCAGGCGGTGACCTACCGCATCCGCGGCCATGCCTGGGACCGCATCGACGAGAACTTGCCCCAGTTCGAGAGGATGCCGCCGGTGTGAGCGAGCAGCGGAAAGGGCGCCCGGAGCGATCCGGGCGCCCTTCGCGTCGAAGCGGGGAGGGACGTCAGCCGGCGACGGCGGCCGGGTCCATCCACATGACCTCCCAGACATAGCCGTCCGGGTCCTCGACGCTGCGGCCATACATGAAGCCGTGGTCCTGCTTCGGGTTCGGATCGGCCCGGCCGCCGGCCGCGACCGCCTTGGCCACGGTCGCGTCCACCGCGTCGCGGCTGTCGACGCTGAGCGCGATCAGCGCCTGGCTCTCGCGCCGGGCATCGCCGATCGGCCGCTGGGTGAACTGGCGGTAGCGGTCATGGGTCAGCAGCATCACACCGATCGCGTCGGAGAACATCACCGCATTGGCCTGGTCGTCGGAGAATTGCGGGTTCACCGTGCCACCCAGCGCGACATAGAAGGCGGCGGAGGCCGGCAGGTCGCGCACCGGCAGGTTCACGAAGATCATCTTGGGCATCGTTTCCTCCGTCATTGCAGCGGCGGTCTAGCGTGCCATATCGCGAAGGTCACGGAGAAGGCCGCCAGGACCGTTCTCGGCCGCGGCGTCTTGGCCGAGCCCCGTCAGCCAGCACCACATGCTCGCCCGATGGAACAGCGTGTAGAGCCACAGCGCCCGCTCCGGCTCCGGATGATCGACCGGCCCATAGCCGTCGAGCAACGGCTGGCGGCTCCGCGGGTCTTCGTGTGCCGAACAGAACAGGGCCTTCGCCAGGTCGAACAGGCTGTCCGCGGCGCGGGCGTTGCCGAAATCGATCAGGCCGCTCAGCCGGAGGCGCCCGTCAGGGCCGCGAAGCGCCAGCACATTGCCCTGATGAACATCGTCGTGGCAGAGCACCGGGCCCGAGCCTTCGCCGAGAAGGTCGAAGTTCCTCCCGGCGAGCCGTTCCAGGCGGCGCCCGAGATCGGCGTCCCCGCCGAGATCGCGGAACCGGCGAAACACATCCGCGAAAGCTCCGGCCATATAGGCCGCATTGGTGGCTCGCGGAGTCTCGATGCCCTGTCCGACGATATAGCCGTAGCCCGGCATCGGCATCGCATGCAGGCGCCGGAGGAGTTCGCCCACCTGCCGGTAGGCGTCCTCGATGCCGGGGTTACGGAGATGGCGGCGCAGCGATCGGCCGGGCAGGCGGGTCATGAGGGCGAAGCGGAGCGGCAGGATCTCGCGGGACTCGTCCACGCGCAGCCAATGCGGAACCGGCGGCGTCAGCTCTGTGAGCCAGCCGGCCACCAGCGCCTCCTTCGCCGGCCGCCATGCCGGCTTGTCTGGATAGATCTTGAGGACCAGCGCCAAGTTGCCCGCGCCGGCCAGGTCGATCCGGTAGACATCCGTGCTGCCGCCGTCCAGGCGGCCGAACCCCTCCGCCCGCAAGGCGGGATCAAGGCTGCGGACGACCCGCTGCACCGTGTCCAGATCGAGGGCCAAGGCCGTTCCTATCCTGATCGGGTATCCGTCGATGCAGTCTGCCTGATGAAGTCGACGAAGGCGCGTAGCGGGGCCGGGACGTGGCGGCGGCCGGGATAGTACAGGAACGGGCCCGGGAAGCTCTCCCACCACGGCTCCAGGACCGGCTGCAGCGCGCCGCTGTCGAGATGCGGGCGCAGCATGGCCTCGAACAGGTGGACGATGCCGACGCCGGCGACGGCCAGGCCGACCGCCAACTCGATCGCCGCGCCGGGCCGGACCAGCAGCGGCCCGGGCGGGTCGACGCGGATGGTCTCGCCGTCGCGCTCGAAATCCCAGGTCGGCATGGCGCCGCCGGCGAACTGTCCGCGCAGGCAGGCATGGGACAGCAGGTCGCGCGGATGCTCCGGCCGGCCGCGAGCGGCAAGATAGGCCGGAGCCGCCGCGGTGGCGAAGCGCTGGATGCGCGGACCGATCGGCACCGCGATCATGTCCTGCTCCAGTCGCTCGCCGTAGCGGATGCCGGCATCGCAGCCGGCGGCGAAGACATCGACGAAGCTGTCCTCGACCACCACTTCCAGCCGGATATCGGGATAGGTCTTCAGGAACCCGGCCGCGATCGGCGGCAGCACGATGCGGGCGGCGCTGGACGGCATATTGAGGCGCAGCGTGCCGGACGGCCGGTCGCGGAAGGCGTTCAGCACGTCCAGCGCCGCCTCCATCTCGCCCAGCGCCGGGGCCAGCCGTTCGATCAGCCTCTGGCCGGCCTCGGTCGGGGTGACGCTGCGGGTGGTGCGGTTCAGCAGGCGCAGGCCCAGCCGCGCCTCCAGCCGCCCGACGGCGACGCTGAGGCCGGAGGGAGAGACGCCGCCGATCCGGGCCGCATCGCGGAAGCCGCCGGCCCGGGCGACGGAAACGAAGGCGGCGAGGTCGTTCAGGTCCATTGTTCACGGCTTTCAACAGCCCGTGCAGATTAGGGTGAATTATCAAACGGAACAATCGCGGTCATATCGGGCCTGTCCTCTCAAGGAGACCCGCCATGACCAAGACATCCTTTCCGCTCGCCGGCCGCGCCGTGAACCGCATGGGCTACGGCGCCATGCAGCTGGCCGGCCCCGGTGTGTTCGGCCCGCCGAAGGACCGCGCCGCCGCCATCGCCGTGCTGCGCGAGGCGGTGGAATCCGGCGTCGACCATATCGACACCAGCGACTTCTACGGCCCGCACGTCACCAACCAGATCATCCGCGAGGCGCTGCACCCCTATGCCGATGGCCTGACGATCGTCACCAAGCTCGGCGCCGTCCGCGGCGATGACGGCTCCTGGATCCCGGCGCAGGAATCGGCCGATCTCGAGCGCGGCGCGCAGGACAATCTGCGCAATCTCGGCCTCGACGTGTTGGAGATCACCAATCTCCGGATCATGGGCTCCATCCACAGCCCCAGCGAAGGCTCGATCGAACCGCAGGTGACGGCAATGGCCGAGCTGCAGCGCCGTGGGCTGGTCCGCCATGTCGGCCTGAGCAACGTCACCTCGGCCCAGCTGGCCGAGGCGCGGCGCATCACGCCGATCGTCTGCGTCCAGAATCAGTACAACCTGGTGCAGCGCGAGGATGAGGCGCTGGTCGACGAGCTGGCGGGGCAGGGAATCGCCTATGTGCCGTTCTTCCCGCTGGGCGGCTTCACGCCGATCCAGTCCACGGCCCTGTCGCGGATCGCCGAGGGGCTGGGCGCGACGCCGCGGCAGGTGGCGCTGGCCTGGCTGCTGCACCGCGCGCCGCACATCCTGCTGATCCCCGGCACCTCCTCGCCCGCCCATCTGCGCGAGAACCTGAAGGCGGCAGAGCTGGTGCTTTCGGATGAGACCATGGCCGAGCTCGACGCCATCGGCCGGGCCGGGTAGCGGTTAGGGCCGCGACGCCGCCGGCAGCTCTTCGCGCAGCACGGCGACCGCGGCCTCCACCACCGGCGGCCGCCGGTCGCGGGCGAACAGGCCGTATTGCGCGGCCAGCGGGCCCGGCACCCCGGCCTTCAGCAGTTTCATCGAGCCAGGCCGGATGGAATCGGGCGGCAGCACCCCGACGCCCAGCCCGTTCTCCACCGCCGCCTGCAGCGCCGTGACGCTCTGGCTGGTGAAGGTGACGCGATGCTCCCGCCCGGCCTCGGCCAGCGCCTCCAGCATGCGGCGGCGCCACAGACAGGGCGCGGCGAAGGCCACCAGGTCGAGCGGCCGGTCGGGATCCGGGGTGAGATCGGGGGCGCAGACCCATTGCAGCTCGACCGTCCAGGCGACCAGCGCGTCGGCCGCCACCACCGAGGTCGGGCCCAGCATGAGGTCCAGCCCGTCCTCGCTCCACAGCCTGCCCAGCGCGACGGCATGCTCGACCACCACATCCAGGCGGATGTCGGGATAGGCGCGGTGCAGCCGGCCCAGCGCCGCCGGCAGCGTGGTCGTCGCCACCTCCTCGCACAGGCCGATGCGGACGCTGCCGCGGAGCTCCTTCTGCCGCAGCCGGGCCGCGGCCTCGTCGCCCAGCGCCAGCATGCGGGTGGCATAGCCCAGGAAGATCTCGCCCTCCGCGGTCGGCACCACGCCGCGCCCGGTGCGCTGGAACAGGTGCCGCTCCAGCAGCCCCTCCAGCCGCCGCATCTGCATGCTCAGCGCCGACTGGGTGCGGCCGGTCTGGGCCGCGACCTTGCTCAGGCTGCCCTGCCGGCACACCGCGACATAGGTGCGGAGGAGGTCGAGGCCGATCTGCTCGGATATCATCTTCGCTGAACTCTGATGTTGCCGATATCAGGCTACAGCGAAGGCACGCCCCATGCCATCTCCCGGGCATCCGCAACGCAGCGAGATGCCCATGAAAGCGATCCGCGTTCACCGCCATGGCGGCCCCGAGGTTCTGAGTTATGAGGAGGTCGGCATCGGCCGACCAGGCCCGGGCGAGGTCCTGGTCCGCAACCGGGCCATCGGCCTCAACTTCGTCGACGCCTATTTCCGCGCCGGCGCCTACGCGCCGCCGGGCCTGCCCTTCATTCCCGGCAATGAAGGCGCCGGCGAGGTGCTGGAGGTGGGCCAGGACGTGATCGGCTTCGCGCCGGGCGACCGCGTCGCCTATGTCGAGACCCTCGGCTCCTATGCCGAGCAGCGCATCGTGCCGGTGCATTTCCTGGTGCGGCTGCCCGACAGCATCGATGTCGAGACCGGCGCCGCGATGATGCTGAAGGGGCTGACGGCGCAGTATCTGCTGCGCAGGACCTTCAGGGTCGGCCCCGGCCACACCATCCTGATGCATGCGGCGGCGGGTGGCGTCGGGCTGATCCTGACGCAATGGGCGAAGCATCTCGGCGCCACCGTGATCGGCACGGTCGGCTCGCCGGAGAAGGCCGCGCTGGCCCGTGAGGCCGGCGCCGATCACGTGATCGGCTACGAGGATTTTGCCGGGCGTGTGCGCGAGATCACGGGCGGGCAGGGGGCCGATGTGGTCTATGACGGCGTCGGCCGGGTGACCTTCGAGGGGTCGCTGGACAGCCTGCGGCCCTTCGGCACCTTCGTCGCCTTCGGTTCGGCCTCGGGCCCGATCCCGCCCTTCGACATCACCCTGCTGATGCGGAAGGGCTCGCTCTTCGCCACTTGGCAGTTGCTGTTCGAGCATCTGAAGCGGCGCGAGGACGTGCTGGCGATGAGCCGGGAACTGTTCGACGTGATCGCGAGCGGCGCTGTGACGGTGCCGGTCCATGCCCGCTTGCCGCTGGCCGAGGCCGCCGAGGCGCATCGCCGGCTGGAAGCGCGCGAGACGACCGGCGCGACGGTGCTGCTGCCGTAGGGACTACTGCCTGTTCCTCACCGTCATTGCGAGGAGGCGAAGCCGACGAAGCAATCCAGGGGCCGGTGCGTGCCGGCCCCTGGATTGCTTCGCTGCGCTCGCAATGACGGTGCTGGATTCCAAGGGCTTGTGAATGTTCTTGTTGTGTTCTAATTTACTTCCGGCATCGATAACGAAAGGAAGCGGAAGGCGAGCTCACTCCAGGAGGCTGGATGTGCAGCACGTCTTCGATTTTCTGGGCCCTCCGCCGAACCGGGATCGGCTGTTCTTCTGCGTGATGCCGGACGACATCGCCAGCGGTCGGGTGATGCGGTTCGGCGACCACCTCTTCCTCCAGCATCGCCTGGATGGATCACGGCTGCGGCGGGACCGCCTGCACATGTCGTTGCACCATGTCGGCGACTATCCGCACCTGCCGAGCAAGGCGGTCTATGCGGCGCGCCTGGCTGCGAAGGCCGTGATGTCGGCACCGTTCGACATCTGGCTCCGCGCCGTCCAGAGCTTCGAGCCCGCGCCGCACAGGCAGAACCGGCGACCGCTGGTTCTGCTCGGCGACGGCGGCGAGGCCCTGATGATGCTGTTCCGCACTCTCGGCGCGGCCATGCTCCGGAACGGCTTGAAAGCGGCGGCCACGTTCACGCCGCACGTGACTCTGTCCTATGGCCCGCAGCCGGTGCCGGTGCAGCCGATCGAGCCGATCCGCTTTCAGGCGAGGGACTTCGTCCTGATCCGCAGCCGGCTTGGCCTCACCCAGTACGAGGTGATCGACCGCTGGCCACTGGGCACCTGATGCTCCATCCGGCACCCGGGACCATGAACTGCCCCAGGCGCCGGCCCCGTTCAGCCCGGCCGGGACTCCAGCACCACCGAGCCGGTCTCCAGCAGTGACTTCAGGTTCGACAGGATCAGCGGCCAGCCGCCGGACACGGCCTCGATCAGCTTCGAGCCCTCGCGATCCATGCTGTGGGTGACGGTCAGCTTGACCGCCTCGCCGGCCGGCTCGATGTCCATGACGCAGCGGGACCAGCCCTCTTCCTTCAGTTCCGGCCGGAACTCGTTGCGCCAGCGCACCGCCAGGCGCCGCGGCGGGTTGAACTCCAGCACCTCGCCGGTGTCGCCGACCCGGCCGTCCGGGAGGATCAGCCTCCAGGCGCCGCCGACGCGCCACTCCGCCTCCTGATGGACGCCCAGCCAGAAGCGGGGCGTGAACTCCGGGTCGGTCAGCGCCTGCCACAGCGCCTTCGGCGTGGTGCGGATGAAGGTGACGTAGACGAAGGTGCTTCCGGCCATGGTGTCGCTCCTTGTTGTGTCGGTTGTTCCGGGCCAGCGTCAGGCGTCGCCGCCCGGCCGTTCCAGCCGCTGCTTGAGCGCCGACAGCGCGTCCAGCGCCGGCTGCTCGAACTTGCGGATCCAGCGCTCCGCGATCGCGGCGATCGGCACCGGGTTGATGAAGTGCAGCTTCTCCCGGCCCTGCCGCGTCCAGGAGACGAGGTTCGCATCCTCCAGGATCGCCAGGTGCTTGGTCACCGCCTGCCGCGTCATCGCCAGCCCGCGGCAGAGCTCGCCCAGGGTCTGGCCGCTCTCGGCATGCAGCCGGTCCAGGAGCTCCCGGCGGCTGGCATCCGCCAGGGACCGGAACACGGCGTCGTCGGCGCTCTGCATTGCTCTAATATGCAACCTTTTGGTTGCATGTCAAGTTCCGGAACCGGGATCGCCGGGATGCGGTTAGGATCGAGAGCCGGAGAGGAGGCGTCGCCATGGCCCGTCCCCGCTACGCGATCGTCGAGGCGCCCTCGGTGCTGGGGCTGTTCCCGAAGGGTGTCGAACGGCTGCCCGAGGCGCTGCTCGGGGCCGGTCTGGCCGACCGGCTCGGCGCGCGCCGGGCCGGGCGGGTCGAGCCGCCGGCCTATGATCCGCGGCGCGACCCCGCGACCGGGCT
>NZ_JANX01000244.1 GCF_000767795.1 Inquilinus limosus MP06
GGGCAAGCGGATCTACGGCGACACCATCCCGGCCCCGGCCGGCGACCGCCGCATCGTCGTGATCAAGCAGCCGATCGGCGTCTGCGCCGCGATCACCCCCTGGAACTTCCCGGCGGCGATGATCACCCGCAAGGCAGGGGCCGCGCTGGCCGCCGGCTGCACCATGGTGGTCAAGCCGGCCAGCGAGACGCCGTATTCGGCCTTGGCCCTGGCGGAGCTCGGTGAGCGCGCCGGCATCCCCGCCGGCGTGTTCTCGGTCGTCACCGGCAGTGCCGGCGAGATCGGCGGCGAGATGACGTCCAGCCCGATCGTCCGCAAGGTCACCTTCACCGGATCGACCGAGATCGGCAAGCTGCTGATCCAGCAATCGGCGTCGACGGTGAAGAAAGTGTCGATGGAGCTGGGCGGCAACGCGCCCTTCATCGTCTTCGACGACGCCGATCTCGACGCCGCGGTGCAGGGGGCGATCGCCTCGAAATACCGCAACACCGGCCAGACCTGCGTCTGCGCCAACCGCATCCTGGTGCAGGACGGGGTCTACGACGCCTTCGCCGCCAAGCTGGCCGAGGCGGTGGGCAAGCTGAAGGTCGCCGACGGCATGACCGACGGCGCCCAGCAGGGCCCGCTGATCAACATGAAGGCGGTCGAGAAGGTCGAGGAGCATATCGCCGACGCGGTGGAGAAGGGCGCCCATATCGCCCTCGGCGGCAAGCGTCACGCCCTCGGCGGCACCTTCTTCCAGCCGACGATCCTGACCGACGTGACGCCGGAGATGAAGGTGGCGAAGGAGGAGACCTTCGGCCCGCTGGCCCCGCTGTTCCGGTTCAAGACCGAGGAGGAGGCGATCCGGATGGCCAACGACACCGAGTTCGGCCTGGCCTCCTATTTCTACAGCCGCGACATCGGCCGGATCTGGCGGGTCGGCGAGGCGCTGGAATACGGCATCGTCGGCATCAATGAAGGCCTGATCTCCACCGCCGTCGCCCCCTTCGGCGGGGTGAAGGAGAGCGGCCTCGGCCGAGAGGGCTCGCATTACGGCATCGAGGACTATCTCGAGGTCAAATACATGTGCATGGGCGGGCTGAACCGGTGAGCGAGACGCTGTCGCCGCAGGAGCAGGGCAAGCGCGCCGCGGGCGAGGCCGCGGCGGCGCTGGTGCAGGACGGGATGCGCCTCGGCCTCGGCACCGGCTCGACCGTCCGCTGGGTGCTGGAGGCGCTGGGCCGCCGCATCAAGGAGGAGGGGCTGCGTGTCACCGGCATCCCGACCTCCGAACAGACGGCGGAGCGGTCGCGGGCGCTCGGCATCCCGCTGACCGATTTCGCCGCGACCGAGGCGCTGGACCTCTGCATCGACGGGGCGGACGAGGTGGAGCGCGGCACGCTGCGCCTGATCAAGGGGCTGGGCGGGGCGCTGCTGCGCGAGAAGATCGTGGCCGAGGCCTCGTCCCGCTTCATCGCCGTGGTCGACGGCTCAAAGATCGTCGGCACGCTCGGCGAGAAGGCGCCGCTGCCGGTCGAGGTCACCGCCTTCGGCTGGGAGGCGACGGCGCGTCGCCTCGCGGCCCTCGGCGGCGCCCCGGTGCTGCGCCAGCGCGACGGCGCGCCGGTCCGCACCGATGGCGGCAACCTGGTGCTGGATTGCGGCGGCTTCGCGCCGATCCGCGATCCCGAGGGGCTGCAGGCCCGGATCAAGACCATCGCCGGCGTGGTTGAGACCGGGCTGTTCCTCGGCGGCGCCGAGCAGGCGATCGTCGGCCAGGCGGACGGCAGCTCTACAATCCTGAAACCCGGGGCCTGACTTTTGGGGGAGGCCGCGGTGATGCCGCGGCCTCCCGCTCCGGCTAGGGTGGGTCATCGCACAGTCGAGATCAGGAGACTCGCATGACCCTCGCCCAGGCCCAATACGGCACCTGGCATGCCGACCCGCAGCGCGAGGTGGCGATGGCGGACGGCCACCGGCCCTATTGGGAGCATTTCATCGGGCTGGTGCCGGAGACGGACCTGGCCGGCAGGGACGTGCTCGATTTCGGCTGCAACCGCGGCGGCTTCCTGCAGCTGCTGCATGCCCGGCGCCCGTTCCGCTGGGGCCTCGGCGTCGACATCGCCACCGACTCGATCGCCGCGGCCCAGGCGGCGAAGGGCGACCTGCCGGTCGAACACCGCGTCGCCACCGACCTGTCGCCCTGGGCCGGCCGTTTCGACATCGCCTTCAGCTACGAGGTGATCTACCTGCTGCCGGACATCGCCGGCCATGCGGCGCAGATGTTGCAGGCGCTGCGCACGGGCGGCGTCTATTACGCCGTCACCGGCTGCCACACCGACAGCCCGCTGTGGCCGCGCTGGCGCACGCTGATCGGCGGCACCACCAACGCGCCGGTGCAGGACCGGTCGCCCGACGACTATGCCGCGGCCTTCGCTGCCGCCGGCTTCTCGGTCTCGGTCAAGAAGTTTGGCTTCGACGGCTTCGTGCCGGCGACCAAGGACAAGCGCTACTACCCGAAGCTGGTCGACGCCATCACCTACGGCGCCGAGCACAAGCTGCTGTTCCGCATGGTCAAGGCATAGCCGCCCTGCGGGGCGATCGGGCTTGCCTCGAAGGGGTTCCGCGGCCCAAATGCCACCTGAACCCCTTCCCGCGCGGCCGGCCCGGCTGCGCCGCTTTGACCGCGGCAAGCGGTCCGGACAGGCCATGAGCGGATTCGATTTCGACTATTTCGTCATCGGCGGCGGCTCGGGCGGCGTGCGCTCGGCCCGCATCGCGGCGCAGCACGGCGCCCGCGTCGGCATCGCCGAGGAGCGCTACTGGGGCGGCACCTGCGTCAATGTCGGTTGCGTGCCGAAGAAGCTGCTGGCCATGGCAGCGCATTTCTCCGCCGATTTCGAGGACGCCGCCGGCTTCGGCTGGACCGTGCCGGCCGCGACCCATGACTGGGCCACGCTGATCGCCCGCAAGGATGCCGAGATCGGCCGGCTGAACGGCATCTATCGCAAGCTGCTGACCGGGGCCGGCGCCACCATGTTCGACGCCCGGGCGACGCTGGTCGACGCCCATACCATCGATGTCGGCGGCAAGCGCGTCACCGCCGACCGCATCCTGGTCGCGACCGGCGGCTGGCCGGTGCTGCCGGACAAGCCCGGCGTCCGCGAGCACGCCTTCACCTCGAACGAGGCCTTTCATCTGGAGCGGATGCCGCAGCGCGTGGTGATCGTCGGCGGCGGCTATATCGCGGTGGAGTTCGCCGGCATCTTCCACGGCCTGGGCGCCGAGGTGACGCTGGTGCATCGCGGCGACATGGTGCTGCGCGGCTTCGACGACGACCTGCGCGTCCATCTCGCCACCGAGATGGGCAAGGCCGGGGTCAATCTGCGCCTGGGCTGCCAGGTCGAGGGCATCGCCAAGGTCGGCGACGCGCTGGCGGTGACGCTGAGCAATGACGAGGTGATCGCCGCCGACGGGGTGATGTACGCCACCGGCCGCAAGCCCAACACGGCCGGTCTGGGGCTGGAGGCGGCGGGCGTCGCGGTCGATGCCGACGGCGCGATCATCGTCGACGAGCATTACCGGACCAGCGTGCCGAACATCTACGCGCTGGGCGACGTCACCGACCGGCTGAACCTGACGCCGGTGGCGATCGCCGAGGGCCATGCCCTGGCCGACACGCTGTTCGGCAACAAGCCGCGGGTGCCGTCCTACGAGAACGTGCCGACGGCGGTGTTCTCCAACCCGCCGATCGGCACGGTCGGGCTGACCGAGGCGGCGGCGCAGAAGCAATATGGCGAGGTCGATGTCTACCGCGCCGTGTTCCGGCCGATGCGCCACACTTTGTCGGGCCGCGAGGAGCGGACGCTGATGAAGCTGGTGGTCGACCCCAAGACCGACCGGGTGCTGGGCTGCCACATGGTCGGGCCGGACGCGCCGGAGATCGTGCAGGGCCTGGCCATCGCCCTGACCTGCGGCGCCACCAAGGCGCAGTTCGACGCCACCATCGGCATCCATCCGACGGCGGCGGAGGAGTTCGTGACCATGCGCAGCAAGGTCGAGCGCCCTGCCAGCCCGGGGCTCGCGCAATGACGGACGCGCCGCAGAACGTCTATGACGACCCGGCCTTCTTCGCCGGCTATGCGGCGCTGCGCGAGGCCGAAAGCGGGCTGAACGCCGTTCTGGAGCAGCCGGCCTTCGCCCGGATGCTGCCGGCGTCGCTGGCCGGCCTTCGCGTCCTCGACCTCGGTTGCGG
Source organism: Inquilinus limosus MP06 (assembly GCF_000767795.1). Lineage (GTDB taxonomy): Bacteria > Pseudomonadota > Alphaproteobacteria > DSM-16000 > Inquilinaceae > Inquilinus > Inquilinus limosus_E. The sequence continues at coordinate 4,238 of NZ_JANX01000244.1, forward strand.
CTTCGGCGATTTTGCCCGCGCCGCCCGGGCAAGGGGCGCGGCGTCGGTGCTGGCGGTGGACGTCTCGGCCAGGATGCTGGCGGAGGCCGGCCGGCGCACGGCCGACCCCGGCATCCGCTATGAACAGGCCTCGATCGAGACGGTGGCGATGGGCGAGGGCGGCTTCGACCTGATCGTGTCGTCGCTCGCCCTGCACTACGTCGCGGACTACCCGGCCGCGGTCCGGCGGATCGCGGTCGCCCTGGCACCCGGCGGCCGCTTCGCCTTTTCGGTCGAGCACCCGATGTGCACCGCTCTGGGCGGCAGCCAGTGGCAGCGCGACGCCGAAGGGCGGAAGCTGCATTGGCGGGTCGACCGCTATGGCGAAGAAGGGCCGCGGCAGACCCGCTGGTTCGTCGACGGGGTGATCAAGCACCACCGCACGATCGAGACCTATGTCGGCACCCTGATCGCCGCCGGGCTGGTGCTGGCGCGGCTCGAGGAGCCGGGGCCGGTGCCGGAGGCGCTGGCATCCCGGCCGACGCTGGAAGAGGAACGTCGACGTCCTCCCTTCCTGCTGCTGGCCGCGGACAAGCCCGCCTGAGCTATCCCGGCCGCACGCCGTCCTTGTCATGGGAGGGCTGCGCTGCGACGCTGGCGTTGCCGGAGGCGCAGGCGTATAGCCTCACATCCGGTCCCGTCCGCAAGGGAGAGAGCAGGCGGGGGCGCAAGTGCGGAGTGTACGGCGATGGCGGAACGGTGGACCCCTGACTCCTGGCGCGCGATGCCGGTGAGGCAGATGCCGCAATATCCGGACGCGGCCAAGGTGGCGGCGGCGGAGCAGACCCTGTCGAAGTACCCGCCGCTGGTCTTCGCCGGCGAGGCCCGCTCGCTGAAGGCCTCGCTCGGCCGCGTCGCCGACGGCCGCGCGTTCCTGCTGCAGGGCGGCGACTGCGCCGAGAGCTTCGCCGAGTTCCATCCGGACAAGATCCGCGACACCTTCCGCGTGCTGCTGCAGATGGCGGTGATCCTGACCTTCGGCGGCGGCCTGCCGGTGGTGAAGGTCGGCCGCATGGCCGGGCAGTTCGCCAAGCCGCGCTCCGCCGACATGGAGACGATCAACGGCGTCTCGCTGCCCTCCTATCGCGGCGACATCGTCAACGGCGTCGATTTCGACGAGGCCTCGCGGGTGCCGGACCCGGCGCGCATGGTGCAGGCCTACAACCAGTCGGCCGCCACGCTGAATCTGCTGCGCGCCTTTGCCCAGGGCGGCTATGCCGACCTGCACAAGGTGCATCAGTGGAACCTCGGCTTCGTCACCCGGTCGCCCTGGGGCGAGCGCTACGAGGCCTTCGCCAACCGGATCGACGAGGCGCTGGAGTTCATGGCTGCCTGCGGCGTCACGGCGGAGACCACGCCGGCGATCCGCGAGACCGATTTCTACACCAGCCATGAGGCGCTGCTGCTGCCCTATGAGCAGGCGCTGACCCGGATCGACAGCACCACGGGCGACTGGTACGACGTCTCGGCCCATCTGCTGTGGATCGGCGACCGCACCCGCCAGGCCGACGGCGCGCATGTCGAGTTCCTGCGCGGGGTGAAGAACCCGCTGGGCCTGAAATGCGGCCCGTCGCTGGACCCGGACGACCTGATCCGCCTGATCGACGCGCTGAACCCGGACAACGAGGCCGGGCGCCTGACCCTGATCGTACGCATGGGCGCCGACAAGGTGGTCGACAAGCTGCCGGCGCTGCTGCGTCGGGTGCGTGACGAGGGCCGCACCGTGGTCTGGTGCTGCGACCCGATGCACGGCAACACCATCACCTCGCCGTCCGGCTACAAGACCCGGCCGTTCGACCGGATCCTGTCGGAGGTGCGCGACTTCTTCGACCTGCACCGGGCCGAGGGCACCCATCCCGGCGGCGTGCATTTCGAGATGACCGGCCAGGACGTCACCGAATGCACCGGCGGCGCCCAGGCCATCACCGACGAGGCGCTGTCGCTGCGCTACCAGACCGCGGTCGACCCGCGGCTGAACGCCAGCCAGTCGCTGGAGCTGGCCTTCCTGATCGCCGAGAAGCTGAAGCAAGAGCGCAGCGCGCAGGACGCGGCCCGCCGGGCCGCGGCCGCGGAATAGGGGCTGCGGCCGTCGTGCCGCGGCCACGGAATAGCAACCCTTCCAAGGGAACGGCGTCCATGACCCCTTCGGTCGACGATCTGTCGCGCTGGACCGACAAGTACTTCCTGCGGACCAAGGGCATCGTCGAGCGCTTCGGCGACACCCGCGTCACCTATGCCGTGTTCATGCGCCGCCCGGTGGTGGCGGCGCCGCGGCTGGCGATCGAATGGCTGCAGCAGGTGGCCAAGGAGCGCGGCTTCGCTGTCGAGATCGACCTGCGCTACGCCGAGGGCAAATGGGTCGGGTCGGGCGAGCCGATGCTCTACATCACCGGCCCGCTGCGCCATCTGGTGGACTGCGAGACGGTGCTGCTGCAGAAGCTGGGCCCGGCCTGCGTCGCCGCCTACAACGCCTACACCATGTGCGCCGAGCTGCCGCGCGCGGCCTTCCTGGCGATGGATGCGCGGCACTGCGCCGGTTCCGAGATGGCGGAGCTGATGGCCTATGCCGCCAGCGTCGGCTCGGCCCGGGCCAGGCGCAAGCACGACGCCAAGGGCTTCATCGGCAACGCCACCGACGCCACGGCGCACTTCTTCGGCCAGGCCGCCGGCCTCGGCACCATGCCGCACGCTTTGATCGGCTATGCCGGGTCGACTGTCCGCGCCGCCGAGATGTTCCACGAGGTGTTCCCGGACGACGCGCTGACGGTCCTGGTCGACTATTTCGCCCGCGAGGTGACCGACGCGCTGGAGGTCTGCCGCCGCTTCCCGGACATGGCGGCGGCCGGCCGGCTGTCGGTCCGCATCGACACCGGCGGCGGCCGCTACATGGAAGGGCTGGGGCCCGGCGAATCTTACGCGGTGCTGGAGCGGCACGTGCCCGAGGCGGTGCGCGGCTACCGCAGCGAGGAGGAGCTGCGCCACCTGATCGGCACCGGCGTCTCGGCCGCGGCGATCCACCATCTGCGCGACAAGCTGGACGAGGCCGGCTTCGGCAAGGTGCGCATCGTGGTCTCCAGCGGCTTCAGCCCGGCCAAGTGCCGGGTGATGGCGCTGGCCAAGGCGCCGATCGACGTGGTCGGCACCGGCAGCTTCCTGCCGGAGCGCTGGAGCGAGACCTACGCCACCGCCGACATCGTCGAGTATGACGGCAAGCCGATGGTCAAGGTCGGCCGCGAATGGCTGCTGCGGCTGCGCCCGGACGGCAGCGCCCGGCCGGGGCCGGACACCATGGCCGGCTCGGGGATCTAGGGATCAGGGCTGGGACGGCTTCGGCCGGCGGCTTCGCGGCGTGCCGTCCTCCCGGTCTTTCTCTTCGCTGTCGTCGATGGCGCCGCGCTCGATGTCGCGCTCGACCGAGGCGCTGAGCCGCTGGAACAGGCCGAGGCCCAGCATCATGCCGGTGCCGGCCACGATCAGCGCGGTCGGGTACAGCAGCAGGTTCACGTCGTCGCGCGCCACCTTGAAGATCACCACCAGGGCTTCGAGGAAGACGGCGATGACCATGGTCGACATGAACTTGGTCAGGCTCTTGCGCACCTCGGAGGCGCGGCGCCGCTCCTGGCCGCGCGCGACCTCCTCCTCCAGCAGGTACTTGGCGACGTCGAAGACGGCGGTGGCGATGATCAGATAGCCGATCACGTCCAGCATCGCCGTGTCGGTCGCGGCGTCGGGCGTGCGGAAGGTCGTGACCACGGAATAGATCGCATAGCCGGTCAGGCCGGCCGCCAGAAGCATCAGGATGACGCTGACGAGAAAGAAGGCCAGGCGGGAAACCAGTTCCATGGATGCCTCCCGAAGGCGCGGCGGTGTGTCCCGAACCGCCGCGTGCTAGCTTCGGGCTGCGCCGTTGCCGGAGCCCGATCGATACGTGAACCACAGCTTGGCCACTCCGTTCCCTTCGCCCGTCATCCAGTCGCCGCGCCTGCTGTGCCGGCGGATCCCCTGGCGCGACCCGGTCGAGGCCTTCGCCGCGATCCGGCGGCGGCCCCGGCCGATGCTCCTGGATTCCGCCCTGGTCGACGGCACCCGCGGCCGCTGGTCGCTGATCGCGGCCGATCCGTTCCGATGGATCGAGGTCGGCGCCGTGGAGTCGCCGGCCGATCCCTTCGGCGCGATCGCGGCGCTGCTGGCCCGTTATCGCGTCGAGCCCGATGCGGAGCTGCCGCCGCTCGGCCCCGGCGCGATCGGTTTTCTGGGCTATGAGGCCGGGCGGTTCGCCGACCGCATGCCGGCGCCGCAGCCCGCCGGGCTCGACCTGCCGGACATCGCCTTCGGCCTCTATGACTGCGTCGCCGTGTTCGACGCGGTGGAGCGGCGGGCCTGGGTGCTGTCGACCGGCTGGCCCGAGGAAGACCCCGTGGCGCGCCGCCACTGGGCGCAGGCGCAGGCCGACGACCTCGCCGCTGCGATCG
>NZ_JANX01000245.1 GCF_000767795.1 Inquilinus limosus MP06
ATCGCGGCCCGGTCCGAGGCCGGGCCGCAATCGCGGCGCCGGGCGCGGGCCGCCGCGCGCTACCGTGCCAGCGTGTACGCGATCACGTAGTCGCCGATCTTGGTGCCGAACGAGCCGTGGCCGCCGGCGGCGGTGACGACGTATTGGTGGCCGTCGATCGCATAGGTCATCGGCGTCGACTGGCCGCCCGCCGGCAGCCGGTCCTCCCACAGCTGCGCGCCGTTGGTCACGTCATAGGCCCGGATGTAGTAGTCCATCGTCGAGGTCAGGAAGGCGACGCCGCCGGCGGTGGTCATCGGCCCGCCCAGGCTGGGCACGCCCATCTTCAGCGGGATCGGCACCGGCGCCTCGTCGCGGATCGTGCCGTTGCGGTGCATCCAGGCGATCTTCATGGTCTTCAGGTCGATCGCGGCCATGTAGCCCCAGGGCGGCCGCAGGCAGGGCAGGCCCAGCGGCGACAGGAAGCCCTGCAGGATCACGCCGTAGGGCGTGCCGTACATCGGTTGGACGCCGATCTCGCTGCCCGACGGGTGCGCGTCGTTCGGCGCGGCCGGATTGTCGGGGCCGCGCGGGATCAGCTTGGAGACGAAGGGCATGGCGATCGGGTTGGCGATGGCGATCTGCCGCACCGGGTCGACCGCGATGCCGCCCCATTCGAACATGCCGAGATTGCCCGGGAACACCAGCGTGCCCTGCAGCGAGGGCGGCGTGAACGTGCCCTCGTAGCGCAGCTGGTGGAACAGGATGCGGCAGGCCAGCTGGTCGAAGATCGTGGCGCCCCACATGTCGGCGCCGGTCAGCAGCGCCTCCGGCCGGAAGGTGAGCTCGGAGAAGGGCTGGGTCGGCGACAGCCGGTCGCCGGGGGCGGGGCCCTGCGGCACCGGCCGCTCCGGCGCCGGCACGATCAGCTCGCCGGTCCGCCGGTCGAGCACGAAGAGGTTTCCGGTCTTGGCCGGCTGCAGCACGGCCGGGCGCACGCCGCCCGGCCCCGGCAGATCGACCAGGCTGGGCTGCGACGGCAGGTCCATGTCCCACAGGTCGTGATGCACCGTCTGGTAGTGCCAGACGCGCTTGCCGGTGTTGATGTCCAGCGCCACCAGCGCGCTCGAATACCGCTCCGATTCCGGGCTGCGGTTGCCGCCCCAGATGTCGGGCGACTGCACGCCCATCGGCACGTAGACCAGGCCCAGCTGCGGATCGTAGGACGCGGTGATCCAGGAATTGGGCGAGTTGTTGGTGTAGGTGTGCGTGGCGGAGGGCAGGGCGTTCTCGTCGGCCGCCCCGGCATCCCAGGCCCAGACCAGCCTGCCGGTGTAGATGTCGAAGCCGCGGATGACGCCCGACGGCTCGTGGGTCGAGTAGTTGTCGATGACGGCGCCGGCGATGACGATGATCCGGTCGCTGACCACCGGCGGCGAGGTCGGCTCGTAGAAGCCGGCCGTCGTCACGCCCATCCCCTCCTGCAGGTTCAGCGTGCCGTGGTCGCCGAAGCCCTGGCACGGCGCGCCGGTCTCGGCGTTCAGCGCGATCATCCGGCCGTCATTGACCGGCAGGAAGATGGTGCGCGGGCAATCGGCCGGCGCCGGCGCGCCGGTGGTGTCGACCGCCCCGGCCGGGGCCTCGTGGTAGGAGACGCCGCGGCAGGTCAGGTGCTGGAAGGTCGGGTCGTTCTTGATCTTGGGGTCGTAGGACCAGCGCAGCGCCCCGGTCTTCGCATCGAGAGCGAACAGCCGCTGGTGCTGGGAGCAGAGATAGAGCGTGTCCCGCACCTTGATCGGGGTGACCTCGAAGGTGGTCTCCCCGGGATCGTTCGGGCCCGGCAGGTCGCCGGTGCGGAAGGTCCAGGCGACCTTGAGGTTCGTGACGTTCGCGGGCGTGATCTCGGCCAGCGGCGAATAGCGCTGGCCGGACTGGCCGCGGCCATAGGCGCGCCAGTCCTCGTCCGGCTGGTCGGCGGCGGGCTGCGGCGGCGCCGCGCCGGGGGCAGCCGCGGCGATGGTGCCGTCGATCGAGTGATAGCTGGACAGCAGGCCGGCCGCCAGCACCGCCACCGATGCCGCCACCCCGGCCCAAAGCGGCAGGGTCATGGCCTTGCCGGGCGTTCCGGCGGACCGGCGGAGGGCGCGCGTGACCCAGGGTGTCAGCAGCCACAGCGCCATCAGGAAGATCACGTCGCCCCGGGCGGCCAGCGGCCACCAGTCGAAGCGGATCTCGGCGACCGCCCAGGCCAGCGTCCCGATCAGCACGGCGGCGAAGATCCACAGGGCGGCGGGCCGCCCGGCGATCAGGAGCGCGCCGGTGGCCAGGATGCCGAGGCCGGCGATGAGGTAGTAGAGCGAGCCGCCGAGGGCGACGAGCCATGCGCCGCCCGCCGCCAGGGCCATGCCGATAACGCCGTACACCAACCCCGTCACCAGCAGGATCGGCCGTGATCTCGAAGGAAGAGGCATCTGCTGGACCCTCCGCTCTGATCGGTCTGTCCCGGCCCATCGGCTATGGACCGGATACACCCCCAGGACAGCCCCCGTTCCTTGTTGCGGCGATTGTCCACAGATTGCGGCGCGGGGTCGAGCGGCAAACGGCCCGCCGGCTTCCCGGTCAGCCCGGCCGGGTCCTGCCTGCGGCCCCGCTCAGGCGTCGAAATGCAGCAGCACCGAGAAGCCATCCTCCGGATCCTGCCGGAACTCGACGCGGCCGCGATGGGCCTTCATCACCTCGGCGGCGATGGCGAGACCCAGCCCGGTGCCGTCCTCCGAGCCGGAGTGGAACGGTTCCAGCGCCCGCGCCCGGTCGGCTTCCGGAATGCCGGGGCCGTCGTCGTTTACCTCGATCCAGGCGTCGCCCGGGCCGCCGCCGACCCGGACCGACAGCCGCGTCTCTGCGCCGTGGACCAGGGCGTTGTGGATGATGTTGGACAGGGCCTCGCGCAGGCTGACCGCATCGCCCTCGACCGTGACCGGCTCCTCCGGTGCCTCGAAGGCGATGCGCACGTCGCGGTCGAAGGACAGCGGCACCGACGCCGCCAGCACCGTCCGCGCCAGCTCCACCAGCTCGACCGGGGCGAAGGCGCCGATCTCGCCGCGATGGATCACCATGGCGTGGTTCAGCAGCTGGTTGGTCAGCCGCCCCAGCTCCGCCGTGCGCTGCCGCACCCGCTCCATCTGCTGCTCGCGCCGCTCGGCGGACGGCTCATGGCCCAGCAGCTCGACCTGGGCGTCCAGCGCGGCCAGCGGCGTGCGGATCTGGTGCGCAGCGTCGGCGATGAAGCGCTGCATCAGCCCGATGCGGCCGGCCAGCCGGCCCATGAACAGGTTGATCGAGGACACCAGCGTGCGGATCTCGGTCGGCGTGGCGACGTCGAGCGGCTTGAGGTCGTCCGGCGCGCGGTCGGCCAGCGCCCGCTCGATCCGGATCAGCGGCGCCAGCGCCCAGCGCACAGCCACCGCGCCGGCCACCATGGTCAGCACGCCCATGGCCAGGACGATCAGTACCGCCTGGCGGGTCAGGGACCGGGCCAGGGCGTCGCGCGCCCGGGTGGTCTGGGCTAGCACCACCGTGGCCCAGCCGCCGTCGCTGTCATCCATCCGGCGGCCCAGCACGGCGACGCGCACCGCCTCGCCCTGGAAGCGGCCATCCTCGACCACCACGCCGTGCCGGGCCTGCAGCGCCGTGGCGGGGTCGAGCCCGAGGTCCGGATATCCCGCCACCACCACGCCGCGCGGGTCGACCACCTTGTAGTAGACGAGGTCGTAGGCGGAGAGGGAGGCGAAGGCCGCGACCGGCGGGTCCAGCGCCACCACCCCGCCCTGCATGAACACGTTCTCCGCCACCTGCACCGTCCCGCCGACCAGCAGGCGGTCATAGGCCTCGCCCGCCGCCAGCCGGGCGTAATGCGCCGCGGCCGCGATCACCCCGGCGGTGCCGAGGCACACCACCACCGCGATGAAGGCGAGGATGCGGACATAGAGCGAGCCGCGGATCCGGTCAGCCGACGACAAGCTGGTACCCGAGGCCGCGCAGGGTGCGGATCTCGACCGAGGATCCCGCCAGCTTGCGGCGGATCCGGGTCACGTACTGCTCGACCGCGTTCGGGCTCGGCTCCTGGTCGAAACTGTAGATCTGGTCCAGCAGGTCGTCCTTGGAGACGATGCGGCCGGGCCGCGTCGCCAGGATCTCCAGCACCGTCAGCTCGCGCCGGGTCAAGTCGAGCGGCCGGCCCTGCACGGCGGCCAGCCGCGCCGCCCGGTCGATGGTGACGTCGCCGCAGGTCAGGACATTGCTGCTGTCGCCGGTGCGGCGGCGCAGCAGGGCGCGGGCCCGCGCCTCCAGCTCGCGATAGTCGAAGGGCTTGACCAGGTAGTCGTCGGCGCCGAGGTCGAGCGCGCCGACCCGGTCCTCGACGCCCGAGCGCGCGGTCAGCACCAGCACCGGGGTCGACCGGCGGCGCGCCCGCAGCTCCTTCAGGAGCGCGATGCCGTCGCGGCCGGGCAGCATGATGTCGAGCACCAGCAGGTCGTAATCCTGCACCCCGAGCATGTCCGCGGCGGCGTCGCCGTCGCGCTCCCAGTCGACCGCATGGCCCATGCGCTCCAGCCGGGCGACGATCGCCTCGCCGATATCCGCCGTGTCCTCGACCACCAGGATGCGCACGGGCTCTCCACTGTTCCGGTTCCGAGTCAGGCTGGCGTCAGCTTGATGCGGAACACTCCCTGCAACGGCCCGCCGAAGCGGAGCCGCCGCCAGGGAGGATATATGGCCATCGTGCAATCACCGCCAGCAGACGCGTTGCTCTCCGTCCGCCAGGTCACGCTGCAGTACAAGACCGACCAGGCGGTGGTCACCGCCACGCATCGCGTCGATTTCGACGTCCACCCCTCCGACCGCTTCATCCTGCTCGGGCCGTCCGGCTGCGGGAAGTCGACGCTCCTGAAGGCGATCGGCGGCTACATCGCGCCGACCGAGGGCGAGATCCGGCTGAAGGGCCGCGCGGTGTCCGAGCCCGGGCCGGACCGGATGATGGTGTTCCAGGAGTTCGACCAGCTGCTGCCCTGGAAGACGGTGCGCGAGAATGTGGCCTTCGCCCTGATCGCCAGCCGCCGCCTGGGCCCGGCCGAGGCACGCGATCGCGCCGGCCACTACATCGAGAAGGTCGGCCTGGCCAAGTTCGCGGACAGCTATCCGCACATGCTGTCGGGCGGCATGAAGCAGCGCGTCGCCATCGCCCGCGGCATGGCGATGGAGCCGGATGTGCTGCTGATGGACGAGCCCTTCGCCGCGCTCGACGCCCTGACCCGCCGGCGCATGCAGGACGAGCTGCTGCAGCTGTGGGAGGACACGCGCTTCACCGTGCTGTTCGTCACCCATTCGATCGAGGAGGCGATCCGCATCGGCAACCGCATCCTGTTGCTGTCGCCGCATCCGGGCCAAGTGAAGGCCGAGCTGAACAGCATCGGCCGCGACGACTGGGGCACCGCCGCCCAGGGCGCGCTGGAGGCGCGCATCAACGACATGCTGTTCGTCCATTGAAGGCCGCCGCCATGACCGACACGACGATTGCCGGAGGCGTGGCCTTCCGGCCCGAGATCCTGCGCGACACGCCGAAGACCGACATCCCGCCGGTGGAGAAGGCGATCTCCCCGGTCGAACGGGTCTACCGCCTGGGCTTCGTGCGCAAGACGCTGATCCTGCTGGTGCTGGCCGTGATCTGGGAGGGCTATGGACGCTGGCTGGGCAACCCGCTGCTGTTCCCGTCCTTCAGCGAGACGCTGGATGCTTTCCTGAGCAACATCGCCAGCGGCGTGCTGCCGGCCCGGGCGCTGGCGTCGCTGCAGACGCTGGTGATCGGCTACGCCATCGGCATCGCCCTGGCGGCGGTGCTGACCACTGTCGCCATCGGCTCGCGCATCGGCGCCGACCTGCTGGAGACCCTGACCTCGATGTTCAACCCGCTGCCGGCGATCGCGCTGCTGCCGCTGGCGCTGATCTGGTTCGGGCTGGGGCAGGGCAGCGTGATCTTCGTCCTGGTCCATTCGGTGCTATGGGCGATCGCGCTGAACACCCATTCCGGCTTCCGCGCCGTGTCCAACACGCTGCGCATGGTCGGGCTGAACTACGGGCTGCGGCGGCTGTCGCTGGTGCGGCACATCCTGATCCCGGCGGCGTTCCCGTCGATCCTGACCGGCCTCAAGGTCGGCTGGGCCTTCGCCTGGCGCACCCTGATCGCGGCCGAGCTGGTGTTCGGCGTCTCCTCGGGCTCCGGCGGGCTCGGCTGGTTCATCTACGAGAACCGCAACCAGCTGGAGACGGCGAACGTCTTCGCCGGCCTGTTCACCGTCATCCTCATCGGCCTGTTCGTCGAGAACGTGGTCTTCGCCACGGTCGAGAAAAAGACGATCCGCCGCTGGGGGATGCAGCACTGACGATCTGTGCAACAACGGGCCGGATCGGCCGGCCCGGACAAGGGAGGACACCATGGGAATGATGAAGAACCTGGCCGCGGCGGCGATCGCAACGGCGATCGGGCTCGGCCTCGCCGGCGCGGCGCGGGCCGAGGTCAGCGAGATCCGGGTCTCCAAGGGCTACGGCATCCTGTACCTGCCGCTGATCGTGATGCAGGACCAGAAGCTGTTCGAGAAGCAGGCCAAGGCGGCCGGCCTCGGCGACGTCTCGGTGAAATGGGTCATGCTCGACGGCGGCAACGTCATCAACGACGCGATGATGGCCGGCACGCTGGATTTCGCCGGCACCGGCGCGCCGGGCTTCATCACCCTCTGGGCAAAGGCCAAGGGCATACCGAATGTCGAGGTCACCGGCATCAGCGGTCTCAGCGCCACCTCGCTCTGGCTCAACAGCAACAAGCCGGAGCTGAAATCGCTGGCCGATTTCGGGCCGGAGGACAAGATCGCCCTGCCGGGGATCAAGACCTCGCTGTCGGCGGTGGTGCTGCAGATGATGGCGGCCAAGCAGTTCGGCCGCGAGAACTTCGCCAAGCTCGATCCGATGACGGTCAGCCTGCCGCATCCGGATGCGCTGGCGGCGCTGACCTCGGGCCAGACCGAGGTGAAGGCGCATTTCACCTCGCCGCCCTTCTCCTATCTCGAGATCAAGAACCCCAACATCCACCGCGTCGCCAGCTCGGTCGACGTGATCGGCAACATCACGCTGGACGTCGTCTTCGCGCCGAAGCGCTTCGTCGACGCCAACCCGAAGACGGCCGAGGCCTTCCTGGCCGCGCTGGACGAGGCCAACGCCTTCATCGCCGCGCACAAGCCGGAGGCGGCGGAGATCTTCTCGCGCAGTTCGGCGGTGAAGATCTCGCCCGAGGAGGTGCTGGAGATCCTGAACGACCCGGACACGCGCTTCTCCACGACCCCGACCAAGGTGATGGACTTCGCCGACTTCATGCATCTGGCCGGCACCATCAAGGTGAAGCCGGAAAGCTGGACCGAGCTGTTCATCCCGCAACTGGCGGGCCGGGCGGGGAGCTGAGGGCGAGGGGGTAGAGAGCTTTTCTGTCCTTGTACCGTCATTGCGAGCGCAGCGAAGCAATCCATGCAGCAGCTTGTGCGGGACGATGGATTGCTTCGTCGGCTTCGCCTCCTCGCAATGACGGCAAGGGGTTCGGCCACTCCCCTCGGCCCCTCCGCTGACCATGTCCGAAAACCGCGAGCGCGATCGCTCCGGACGTGACATGGTCGGGGCATGGAACCGCTCGACCCCGAAGCCTGCTACCGCGCCCTGGTGACCCGCGACCCGCGGTTCGACGGGCGCATCTTCGTCGGCGTCACCTCCACCGGCATCTATTGCCGCCCGGTCTGCCCGGCCCGCACGGCGAAGGCCGAGAACTGCCGCTTCTTCGCCTCCGCCGCCGCGGCGCAGGAGGCCGGGTTCCGGCCCTGCCTGCGCTGCCGGCCGGAGACGGCGCCCGACCTCGCCTCCTGGCGCGGCACCTCCAACACCGTGTCGCGCGCCCTGGCGCTGATCGCCGATGGTGGCCTGGACGGCGAGGCGGGGGTGGAGGCGCTGGCCGACCGGCTCGGTGTCGGCGGCCGCCAGCTGCGCCGCCTGTTCAAGCAGCATCTCGGCGCCACGCCGGTCGCCGTGGCCCAGACCCGGCGCGTGCTGTTCGCCAAGCAGCTGCTGCAGGAGACGCGGATGCCGATGGCCGAGGTGGCGATGGCCGCCGGCTTCGGCAGCGTCCGCCGCTTCAACGAGACCTTCCAGGAGCTGTTCCGCCGCCCGCCCAGCGCCCTGCGCCGCCGGGCCTGGGCCGGGCTGCCGGTCGATTCGGTCGCCGCGACCGGGGTGACGCTGCGGCTGCGCTACCGCCCGCCCTATGACTGGCCGGCGATGCTGGCCTATCTGCGGGCCCGCGCCATCGACGGGGTGGAGCAGGTCGAAGGCGAGGTCTACCGCCGCAGCGTCGCCGAGGGCGACGAAATCGGCACCGTCGAGATCCGGCACGAGCCGGCGCGCAGCAACCTGGCGGTGCTGGTGCGCTTCCCCTCGGTGCGCGCCCTGCCGGGCATCCTGGCCCGGGTCCGCCGCGTCTTCGACGTCGGCGCCGATATCGAGGCAATCGACGCCCATCTGTCGCAGGACCCGTTCCTGGCGCCTTTGGTGGCGCGGCGGCCCGGCCTGCGCGCCCCCGGCGGCTGGGACGGGTTCGAGCTGGCGGTACGCGCCGTGCTGGGCCAGCAGGTCACGGTGGTCGCGGCGCG
>NZ_JANX01000246.1 GCF_000767795.1 Inquilinus limosus MP06
GCCCGCCGCCCAGCTCATACGCCACCTCCTCGACCGCGGCGACGCCGCCGGCCTGATGCGCCGGGGCGCTGTTCATCACCGTGGTCGACGCCGCGGTCATCGCCGCGCCCACCCCGGCGCCGATGGCGATGAAGCCGGCGATCTCGGTGGCCGAGATCTCTCCCGCCGGCAGCAGGGCGACGGCGACGAAGCCGGCGGCGGACAGGGCCAGGGCGCCAGCCAGCACGGCGCGGAAACCGAAGCGGTGCGCCAGCCCGCCGGCCAGCGGCGAGGCCAGGAACGACGCCAGCGGCACCGGCGCCAGCCGCAACCCGGCCTGCAGCGGCGACAGGTCCAGCACCAATTGCAGCTGCTGGCTCAGCAGCAGCTCGAAGCCGACGATGATGATCATCGCCACCATGGCCCCGGCCAGGGCGACGGCGATGGCCGGGTTGCGGAACAACGACAGGTCGATCATCGGCACCGCGGCGCGGGCCTGACGACGCAGGAAGGCCGTCACCAGCACGGCGCCGGCCAGGCCGATCGCGCCGGCCAGCCAAGGGTCGGCGCCGGCATGGGTGGTCTGCTTCACCGCATAGACCACGCCGATGATGCCTGCCATCGCCATCAGCAGGCCTGGCAGGTCCCAGGGGTGCCGCTCGCTGACGCGCCGGCCGGGCAGCAGCCAGGCGGCGAAGGGCAGGGCGATCAGCACGATCGGAACGTTGATCAGGAACACCGCGCCCCAATGGAAATGCTCCAGCAGGGCGCCGCCAACCACCGGGCCGAAGGCGGCGCCGCCGGACGCGACCGACGACCAGATGCCGATCGCGATCGCCCGTTCGCGCGGGTCGTCGAAGGCCAGGCGCAGGATCGACAGGGTGGCCGGCATCATCATCGCCCCGCCGAAGGCCAGGAAGGCGCGGCCGGCGATCAGCCATTCCGGGCCGGGGGCGACGGCGCAGGCGGCCGAGGCCAGACCGAACAGGAACAGGCCCAGCAGCAGCAGGCGCTTGTGTCCGATGCGGTCGCCCAGCGTGCCGGCGGCCGGCAGCAGCCCGGCCATCAGCAGCGGATAGATGTCGATGATCCATAAGAGCTGCGACGCGCTCGGCCCCAGCGCCCGGCTCAGAGTCGGCACGGCGATGTGCAGCACCGTGGCGTCGATCGCCACCAGCAGCAGCGCGACCGAGACCACGGGCAGGATCGCCCAGCGATTGACGGATCTGGTCATGGCTCAGGCTCCCGGGGCGAGCAGGCGGCGGACCATGGCGGGCAGGGCGGCGATGCCGGCGGCGATGTCGAAGCGCGGATCGGTCGCCACCCGGGCGCTGAAGCCGTCGATCAGCATCAGCAGCCAGACCGCGGCCTGGTCGGGATCGAGGGCGGGGTCAGCCTGGCCGATGGCGGCGGCGCGGCCGGCCAGATGCGCCAGCGCCGGCCGCACCTCGGCGTCGCTGCGGTCCAGCACCGCCTGGATCTGCGGATTGCGCGCGCCTTCGGACAGGATCTCCAGCCACAGCCCGTGCCCGGCGGCGTCGGCGGCCAGGGTCAGGAACCGCTCCAGCAGGGCGGTGATCGCCGCCAGCGGGTCTCCGCTGTCCTCGACCCGCCGGAACAGCGCCGCCGTCTCCTCCCGCTCGGCATCGACCAGGGCGGCGATCATCGCCTCCTTGCTCGGGAAGTAGCGATAGAGATTGCCGGCGCTCATCCCCGCCGCCTCGCAGATCTCGGCCATGCTGGTGGCGTGGAAGCCGCGCCGGGCGAAGCAGCCATCGGCCGCCTCCAGGATGCGGCGGCGCTTCTCCTCGCGGCGGGTCAGGGGCTCGGCGACGGTCTCAGCCATGGTCGGGTCCAAAGTGAGAATGAACGTTCATTCTCTTTTCTGAAGGGCAATGTCAAGGTCGAGAGCATCGACCGGAGCGCGCCTGCCGGCCCCGCCGCGATAGCGGCTGTAAAGATTCCCCTCCTATCGTCGATCCCTCTCGGCGAGGGGAGGACATGCTCAAGGTCTTGAGGGGCTTCGGGGCTGCGCTCGCGGGGCTGGCGATCGCTGCCGCTCCGGCATCGGGCGCCAGCTACAACCAGATCCGGGTGGACCGGCAGGTGCAGACGGGAAATACGGTCGATATCACCGTGCCGTGCGACGTGCCGGGATCGGTCATCCTGGGCGGCGGCTTCAACAGCAACCCGGGCGTCGGCATGATCCAGTACAACAGCGGGGCCGTCGGCGTCGGCACGGTGACGATCCCCGTCGTCGTGATCTATCGCAGCCAGCCGGAGAACAACGCCTGGCGCATCCTCGGCTACGCCAACGCCGCCGCGACTGTCAGCGCCTTCGCGATCTGCGGCACGTCCTGAGGGGCCTCCCGGCATTGCCGGGCCGGGCCGCGCGGTGACACACTCGGCCGCTTTCAGCCGAGGATTCCGATGACCGACACCCCGATCCGATGGTTCCGCGACGGCCGGCTGGCGCGGCTGCGGCTGCGGCGTCCGGCCCGGCACAACGCGATCAGCGCGGCAATGTGGCGGGCGCTGGCGGACCTGTGCCGCGAGATCGATGCCGACCCCGGGGTCGCGGCGGTGATCGTGGAGGGGGAGGGGGTCTTCTCGGCCGGAGCCGACATCACCGAATTCGGCACGGTCTTCGCCGATGCCGACTCGACCGCCGCGTACAATGCCGCGGTCCGGGCCGGGCTGGCGGCGGTCGAGGCGCTGGACCGGCCGAGCATCGCCCTGGTCCGCGGCCTCTGCGTCGGCGGCGGCTGCGGCCTGGCCCTGGCCTGCGACCTGCGCTTCGCCGGCGACACGGCGCGGCTGGGCATCACCCCGTCGCGGCTCGGCCTGGCTTACGGCTTCGCCGACACGCGGCGGCTGGTGGCGACGGTCGGTCCCGCCCGGGCCAAGGACATGCTGTTCTCCGGCCGCCTGATGGATTCCGCCGAGGCGCTGGCGATCGGTCTGGTCGACCGGGTGCTGCCGGATGACGCCATCGAGCCGGCGGCGCTGGACTACGCCCGCGAGCTGGCGGAGCGGGCGCCGCTCAGCCTGCGCGCAGCCAAGCGGATGATCGAGGCGATGATGGCTGGCGCCGACAGCGACACGGCCGAGACGACGGCGCTGTATGAGGCCGCGTATCGCAGCGCCGATTTTCGCGAGGGGCAGGCGGCCTTCGCCGAGCGCAGGCCGCCGAGGTTCCGGGGGAGCTGAGCTGGCTGGCGCAGCCCCCTCCCCGCAACCCCCTCCCGCGAGGGGAGGGGGAGGATGGAATGAGGACCGGAAAGTCGGGGCCCGAGAGCCTTGCCATTCTGACCTCCCCCTCCCCCTGCGGGAGGGGGTAGGGGGAGGGGGCTGTTCCCGCCCTACTCCGCCGGCCGTATCCGGCCGCCGGCCGGCGGCTGGTGGCGGCGCAGCGCGGCCTGGACGACAAAGGTCATCAGCGCGCCCAGCACCATGCAGGCGGCCAGGAACCACATTGGCGCCAGCTGGCTGCCGGTGACGTCGCCGATCCAGGGCACCGCGTTCTGGGCGATGAAGCCGCCGAGATTGCCGACCGAGTTGATCGCGGCGATGCCGGCCGCGGCCGTGGCGCCGGTCAGGAAGCTCGGGGGCAGCGACCAGAACACCGGCTGCGGCGCGAAGATGCCCGCGGCGGCGACGCACAGCAGCGCGAACTTGAAGGCATTGCCCGGCACCACCACACTCAGCGCCAAGCACACGGCCGCAATCAGCGCCGGGATCACGATGTGCCAGGTCTGGTCGCCGGTGCGGGCGGCGTTGCGCGGGATCCACCACAGCGCCAGGGCGACGCAGGCCCAGGGGATGACGTTGAGCAGGCCGTTGGCCGTGTTCGACACGCCGAAGCCCTTCACCACGGTTGGCAGCCAGTAGCTCAGCCCGTAGGCGCCGAGCGGGAAGGCGACGTAGAACAGTGCCAGCAGCTGCACCCGGCGGTCCAGCAGCGCCGCGAAGGGGCTGCCATGCTGGGTTTTGCCCTGGGCGTTCTCGCGCTCCAGCACGTCGTGCAGCCATTTCTTCTCGCCGGCGTCCAGGAAATTCGCCGTCTCCGGCCGGTCGGGCAGGAAGAAATAGGTGACGATGCCCATCAGCACCGCCGGGATGCCGGTGGCGATAAAGACCCATTCCCAGCCCTTGAGGCCGAGCATGCCATCCATGTCCAGCAGCGCGCCGCCGACGGTGGACCCGACGGCGTTGGCCAGGGCGCTCCAGGCCATGAACAGGCCGACCATGCGGCCGCGATACATCTGCGGGAACCACAACGTCAGCGCGAACAGCACGCCGGGGAAGAAGCCGGCCTCGGCCGCGCCCAGCAGGAAGCGCAGGATGTAGAACATCGTCGCGTTCTGGGTGAAGGCCAGCGCGATGGTGACCAGGCCCCAGGAGAAGATGATCCGCGCCAGCCAGCGCCGGGCGCCGACCCGGGCCAGGATCACGTTCGAGGGCACCTCGAAGATGAAGTAGCCGATGAAGAACAGCGAGGCGCCGAGGCCGTAGGCGGCTTCGCTGAGGCCGAGGTCGCCGACCATCTGCAGCTTGGCGTAGCTGACATTCTGGCGGTCGATATAGGCGATCAGATAGAGCAGGCCGAGGAATGGCATCAGCCGCCAGGTGATCTTGGCGATCGTCTGCGGGCGGGTCTCTGGCAACGCGTTCTACTCCCTCAAATCGTATGATGATTTGCTGCCTTGGCGCGCAAAGAAGCCGCTTTGAGGGAGAACGTCAACCCGGGCGATGCGGTGCCGCCGGCGCCGGGGCGTTCATCGAAACGACATCCGGGGATCACGCGACTGTAACCCGGCTCTGTTAGGCCGTTCACGCCGAGCGGCCGTGATGTCCCCGTCATGCGCCGCCCAGACCTGACCGGAGCGTGGCTGATGGCCGAACTCGTGATCGAAGGACTGACCAAGAGCTTCCGCGCCGTGAACGCGGTCGATGACGTCAGCCTGACGATCGCCCCCGGCCAGATGGTCGGCGTGATCGGCCGCTCCGGCGCCGGCAAGTCGACGATGCTGCGCCTGGTGAACCGGCTGGCCGACCCGACCGGCGGCCGCATCCTGTTCGACGGCGTCGATGTCACGAAGCTGAAGGGCAAGGCCCTTCGCGACTGGCGCGCCCGCTGCGCCATGATCTTCCAGCAGTTCAACCTGGTCACCCGGCTCGACGTGCTGACCAATGTGCTGCTGGGCCGCATCTCGCAGCACTGGACGCTGCCGTCGCTGTTCAAGCAGTTCGGCGAGCGCGAGCGCGCCTTCGCCATCCAGGCGCTGGACCGGCTCGACATGGCCCATGCCGCCCTGCAGCGCGCCGACACCCTGTCCGGCGGCCAGCAGCAGCGCGTCGCCATTGCCCGCGCCTTGCTGCAGGAGCCCGAGGTGCTGCTGGCGGACGAGCCGATCGCCTCGCTCGACCCGCGCAACGCCAAGATCGTGATGGACGCGCTGCGCGCCATCAACCGCGAGGACGGCATCACCGTCCTCGTCAACCTGCACACGCTCGACACCGCCCGGCACTACTGCGACCGGGTGGTCGGCATGGCCAAGGGCCGGATCGTCTTCGACGGCGCGCCCGAGGCGCTGACCATGGAGGTGGTCGAGCGGATCTACGGTGTCGACGGCATGCGCGAGGCTCTCGACGAGCGCATCACCTCGACCGCGATCGAGCCCCGGACCGGCGACCGCGAGCTGGTCCCGGCCTGAGAGACCGTTGGTCTCGGAGCTCCAACCGACGGGGCCCGGCACGCCGCCGGGCGTCCGAACCAAGTGACAGTAGAAGGGGTAGACCCATGTTCATGCGGCGCACCATTCTCGCGGCGGCCACGGCCGCCGTCGCCCTCGCTGGCCTGGCCGGCACCGCCCCGGCGGCGGATCCGAGCTGGAAGAAGGATGTTCCGGTCATCCGCATCGGCATCCTCGGCGGCGAGAACGACGCCGACCGGCTGGCCCGCTACGACGGCTTCCAGAAGCTGCTCGAGACCACCTTCAACGTCGAGGTGAAGCTGTTCCCGGCCACCGACTATGCCGGCGTCATGCAGGGCATGGCCGCGGGCCAGCTCGACCTCGCCGAGTTCGGCGCCTCCGGCTATGCCGGCCTGTGGCTGGACTGCAAATGCGTCGAGCCGCTGGTGGTGCCGAAGGAAGACGACGGCTCGACCGGCTACTACTCGGTGCTGTTCGTCAAGTCGAGCAGCCCGTACCAGAAGCTCGAGGACCTGAAGGGCAAGTCGCTGGCCTTCGCCGACCCGAACTCGACCTCGGGCTACCTGATCCCGAACTTCCAGCTCAAGGACCAGGGCTACGACCCGGCCAGCTTCTTCGGCTCGACCGCCTTCTCCGGCGGGCATGAGCAGGGCGTGGTCGCGGTGCTGAAGGGCCAGTACGACGCCGGCGTGACCTGGATCTCCGGCCAGGGCGACCCGGCCCAGGGCTACAGCCGCGGCGCGCTGCGCAGCATGGTCGACAAGAAGATGCTCGACATGAAGGACCTGCGCATCGTCTGGCAGTCGACCCTGATCCCGAACGGCCCGTGGGCGACCCGCACCGCCCTGCCGGAGGCGTTCCGCAAGGACATGCTCGACTTCCTGTCGAAGCTGCCGACCGAGCATCCGGACATCTACGAAGCGGTCGAGAAGGGCGCCGGCTCGGGCTACGCCCCGGTCAAGCACGACTTCTTCGACGGCATCATCAAGATGCGCGAGACCGAGGCCACGCAGCGCCGCAGCTGATCCGACCCCGGCCTGAACCCTGACCGTCATTGCGAGGAGCGAAGCGACGAGGCAATCCATGCCCCCGCCCTTGCGGCCCTGGATTGCTTCGCTGCGCTCGCAATGACGGTGTCGGACGTCTGAAAGTGCGATGACCCTCCTGTCCGAAACCCGCCCCGCCGATCCGGTCGCGGCCTTCGAGGCCGGGCGCCGGGCGCTGCTGCGCCAGCGGCGCCGCGCCACGCTGATCGGCCTGGTGCTGTTCCTCGCCGCCGTCGTCGCCGGCGGATATATCGGCGAGTTCTACCCGTCCAAGCTGGCCGCCGGCCTGCCGCGGATCGGCGAGTATTTCGAGCGCACCCTGCCGACGGTGCACTGGGGCGAGCTGCTCTCCGACAGCAAGACCAAGGGGTCCTTCGCCTACTGGTACTACCGCGCCGGCAGCTACCTGGTGCTGCTGTGGCAGACGGCGCAGATGGCGATCCTGGGCACCGTGCTGGGCGCCGCCGCCGCCCTGCTGCTCAGCTTCCCGGCGTCGCGCAACCTGGTGCGCAGCCACTGGATCTATCATCTCAGCCGCCGCTTCCTGGAGATCTGCCGCAGCGTGCCGGACATCGTCTACGCGCTGTGCTTCGTCTGGGCCTATGGCGTCGGGCCGCTGGCCGGCATCCTGGCCATGGCGGTGCACACCACCGGCGCGCTGGGCAAGCTGTTCTCCGAGGTCAACGAGGCGGTCGACGACAAGCCGCTGGAGGGCATCCGCGCCGCCGGCGGCACCTGGGTCCAGATCATGCGCTTCGGCGTGCTGCCGCAGGTGTTGCCGAGCTTCCTGTCCTACGGGCTGCTGCGGCTGGAGATCAACATCCGCTCGGCCTCGGTGCTGGGCTTCGTCGGCGCCGGCGGCATCGGGCAGGAACTCTACTACATCGTCAGCTTCAACTATTACGAGGAGCTGAGCGCGCTGGTGCTGATGATCGTCCTGGCGGTGACGCTGATCGATCTCGGCTCGGAACGGCTGCGCTCCTTCTTCCTGCCGCGGGAGGTGCATTGATGGGAGCCCGCTTCGCCCGGATCCGCCCGATCGATGTCGACCATGCCCGCGCCGCGCTGCCGCGGGCCTTCGGCCGGCCGCTGGGCGAACGGCTGGTCCGCGCCGCCCTGCTGCTGCTGGCCGCCGCCTATCTCGGCTACCTGCTCTGGACCTTCGACTTCTCGCCGGCCCGGCTCTACGAAGGGCTGGTCAGCCCGAACGGCCTGTTCGTCATCGCCGCCCAGATGGTGTCCTGGCACGGCATGGCCGACTGGCAGTATGGCGAGATCTTCACCGCGCTGGGCCAGACCGTCGCCATGGCCTTCATCGGCACGCTGATCGCCTCGCTGGTCGCCATCCCGCTCGGCTTCCTCGGCGCCCGCAACATCGTGCCGATCGGCGTCCTGCGCTTCGGCTTCCGCCGGCTGTTCGACGGGCTGCGCGGCGTCGACCAGCTGATCTGGGCGCTGGTGTTCGTGCGGGCCGTGGGCCTCGGCCCCTTGGCCGGCATTCTCGCCATCTGCGTCTCCGACATCGGCTCGCTGTCCAAGCTGTATGCCGAGGCGATCGAGACGGCGGAGAAGAGGCAGATCGAGGGCGTGCGATCGACCGGCGCCTCGACACTGGCGGTGCTGCGCTTCGGCGTGCTGCCGCAGGCCATCCCGCTGTTCCTGTCGCAGGCGCTGTACTTCTTCGAATCCAACACCCGCTCGGCCACCATCCTCGGCATCGTCGGCGCCGGCGGCATCGGGCTGCAGATCTCCGAGCGCATCAAGATCCTGGCCTGGGACCAGGTGGCCTTTATCCTGATCCTGGTGCTGGCCGTTGTAGCGCTGATCGATACCCTGTCGAAATGGCTGCGGCTGAAGCTCATCGGGCGCGAGGCGGCGCGGGGCTGAGGCCGCCTCGTCATAGACTGCGCCAGTCGCGTTCCAAGCGGTCCCTCAGCCGAAGGGCGGGCGGCCGCGACGGTCGTGGCCGAACAT
>NZ_JANX01000247.1 GCF_000767795.1 Inquilinus limosus MP06
CGGGCACGAAGGCGCCGGGCGGGATGTTGCCGGGCTCGACATAGGCGTGGTGCAGCGCGTCCAGCTGGGCCCACAGCACGTCGCATTTGAACAGCAGGGCATTCATCACATCCTGCTGCTGGTCCGGCCGCCGCGCCTCGCGCTTGACGTAGTCGAGGGCGAAGTCGGAGTCGCGCGGCGCCTGGGTCAGGCGCTTGTCGAAATAGGCCAGGGCGTCGCGCGAGACGAAATCGTAATTGGCCAGCATGCCGGCGACACGGTTGCCGATGATGGCGGGGGCGAACAGCTCGGTGAGGGAGGAGGCGACGGCCTCCAGCAGCGTGCGCTCGCGCACGAAGCGGACATAGGCGTCGACGGCGAAGCGGGTAGCCGGCAGGATGCCGCGGCCGTCGATCACCTGGGCGCGGTCCAGCCCCAGCGCGTCGGTCAGGTGCAGCCAGCGGGCGATGCCGCCTTCGCCCTCGCGCTCGCCGTCATGGTCGACCACGCGCTGCCGCCATTCGCGGCGCAGCGCCGGGTCCTCGGCGCGCGACATCAGCGCCGAATCCTTCAGCGGGATGCGGCTCTGGTAGTAGTAGCGGTTCAGCGCCCAGGCCTGCACCTGGCCCCGGTCCAGCTTGCCGCCATGCAGCAGGGCATGGAACGGGTGGCGGTCATGGTACCGCTCGCGCCCGATCGCGCGCAGCGCCGCCTCGAGCTGGTCCGGGGTCATCAGGTCGGTCATCGGCGCATCCTTGGCACTGCTGTGGGCTCTTGGGGCTGTGGAGCAGAGCAATGATCTAGACCCTTATTGTCATTGCCGGGCTTGACCCGGCAATCCAGGGGCCACCCCGAGCGGCATCGATAGTCCCTGGATGCCCGGGTCAAGCCCGGGCATGGCAGCTCGGGGTGGATCATCTCGCTCTCGCCTCCCGGCGCATCCTACTCGTCCTCACAGCGCGATCTCCATGCCGTCCTCCGCAACCTCCCAGCCGGCATCGGCCAGGGCGGCGCGTTCGGGCGAATCCTCGATCAGGACCGGGTTGGTGGTGTTGACATGGATCAGGATCCGGCGCCCGGTGTCGAGACCGGAAAAGGCGGCGACCGTGCCGTCCGGCCCGTCGATGCTCATATGGCCCATCCGCCGGCCGGTCTTGGCGCCGACGCCGGTGGTGATCAGCTCGTCGTCGCGCCACAGCGTGCCGTCGAAGAACACCAGCGGCGATCCCCGCAGCCGGGCCTGCAGCTCCGGCGTCATCGCGGCGCAGCCGGGGATGTAGTGGAAGCGGGCGCCGTTGGCCGCGATCTCCAGCCCCAGCGTCTCGTCCGGCGCGCCGGCCAGGTCGTCGCCGGCCTGGCCCTCGAGATACAGCGGCACCTTGCCCGGCACCGGGAAGGCGGTGACGGTCAGGCCCAGCCCGCCGCCGCGGCCGGCGATCGGGAAGGGCCCGTTCGGCACCACCGCATGGCGCTCGACCGACCGGGGGCTCAGCGCGTCGAAGATGGGGTTGGCGGCCAGGGCGGCCAGCACCGGCGGCGCGGCCCACAGGGCGAAGGGCTGGGATTCGCGCATCGAGAGCAGCCCGGCGACATGGTCGATCTCGCCGCTGGTCAGGATCACCGCCGCGATCGGGGAATGGCGCAGCCCGTCCTGCGGCCACAGCACCGGGTTGGCCGCCACCTGCTGGCGAAAATCGGGGGAGGCGTTCAGCAACAGCCAGCGCTCGCCATCCGCACTGACGGCGAGGGAGGCCTGGGTGCGCGGCTTGGCGCGCAGACTTCCGGTCCGCACCCCCCGGCTGGTGGGCGCGTTGCAGTTCCATTGAGGGAAACCTCCGCCGGCGGCGGAACCGAGGACGACGATGCGCATGGTCTCAGCCCCGCTTTCGGCAGCCTCGCCGGATCCGCCATCAGGCGGAGGTTGGTCTTAAACGGTCGCGCAGGCGTAGGCGTTGATCTCGCAGCCGACGGAGATCTCGCGGACCTTCGGAGTCTTCCAGCGCTTCATGAGACGTCTCCATAAGGGTCAGTGCTCTCGGGATGACGCCTCGGCCCGGCGCTTGGTTCCGGGCCGCGACATCCTGAGCATGATGCGCCTTCCGCGCGCGAGGGGAATACTACTTTGGAGCCATTCCACAGGTTTGTTGTCGCACCGCGGGCTCAAGCCGCCTTTGGCCGCGCGCTCATGGTCAGCAGGTCGTAGCGGGCCACGGTCTCGCCGGCCTGGTTGAACACCTCGACGTCCCAGCGCACCTCGCCGTATTCCGGCATGCGGGCGGCTGTCTTGCGCTTGACCGTCAGCCGCACCCGGATCGAGTCCCCGGGCGACACCGGCTTCAGGAAGCGCAAATTGTCGAGGCCGTAATTGGCCAGGAGCGGCCCGGGCGCCGGGTCGACGAACAGGCCGGCGGCGAAGGACAGGATCAGATAGCCATGCGCCACCCGGCCGGGGAAGAACGGGTTCGCCTTGGCCGCCTCCTCGTCCATATGGGCGTAGAAGGCGTCGCCGGTGAAGGCGGCGAAATGCTCGATGTCCTCCAGCGTGATGGTGCGCGGGGGCGTCTCGACCGTCTCGCCGACCGTCAGCTCCTCGTAGTTGCGGCGGAACGGATGGGTGGCCGGCACCGGCGCCGGGGCGCCCTGCAGCCAGGTCCGGGTCAGGGCGGAGAGGCGGGTGGGCGACCCCTGCAGGGCGGTGCGCTGCAGATAGTGGTGCACGCCGCGGATGCCGCCCAGCTCCTCGCCCCCGCCGGCGCGGCCGGGGCCGCCATGCACGAGGCCGGGCAGGGGCGAGCCGTGGCCGGTCGATTCGCCGGCGCAGTCGCGGTCGACCACCAGGATGCGGCCGTGGAACGGCGCCAGGCCGAAGACCAGCGCGTCGGCCACCGCATCGTCATGGGTGAAGACCGAGGCCACCAGGCTGCCTTCGCCGCGGCGCACCAGCTCCACCGCCTGGTCCAGGCCGTCATAGGCGATCACGGTCGCGACCGGCCCGAAGGCCTCGACCGTGTGCACCTTGCGCGCCGTCGCTGGGTCGGCGCAGCGCAGCAGCACCGGCGCCAGGAAGGCGCCGCCCGGTGCCCCGTCATTGGCGGGATCGCCGACCACCACCTCGGCCTCCGTGCTCAGCTCGGCGATGCGGGCGCGGATATCGTCGCGCTGGGCCAGGCTGACCAGCGGGCCCATCCGCGTGCCCTCCTGCCGCGGGTCGCCGATGGCCAGGCCGGCCAGCTTCTGCCCCAGCGCCGTGATGACGTCGTTTTCCAGCGCGCGCGGCACCAGGACGCGGCGGATGGCGGTGCATTTCTGCCCGGCCTTCGCCGTCATCTCGCGCACCACCTCCTTGACGAACAGGTCGAATTCCGGCGTGCCCGGCACTGCGTCCGGGCCCAGAACGGCGGCGTTCAGCGAATCCCGCTCGGCCACGAAGCGCACCGCGTTTCGCGAGATCGCGGGGTGGTTTCGCAGCCTTTCCGAAGTCTCGATCGACCCGGTGAAGGCGACGAGATCCTGGCCGGTCAGATGGTCCAAGAGGTCGCCGGCACTGCCGGCCACGAATTGCAGCGCCCCCGCGGGCAGGATGCCGGAATCCGCGATCAGCCTGACCAGCGCCTCGGCGACATAGGCGGTGGCCGAGGCCGGCTTGGTGATCACCGGCACCCCGGCCAGGATCGCCGGCGCCAGCTTCTCCAGCAGGCCCCAGCACGGGAAGTTGAAGGCGTTGATGTGCACCGCCACGCCGGTCAGCGGCGTCAGCACATGGACGCCGACGAAGCTGCCGCCCTTGGACAGGCGCTCGACCCCGTCCTCCAGGATGAAGCGCTCGCTCGGCAGCTCGCGGCGCCCGCGCGAGGCATAGGCGAACAGCGTGCCCAGGCCGCCATCGATGTCGATCAGGTTGTCCCGCCTGGTCGCCCCGGTGTCGGCGGCGAGGTCGTACAGCGGCTCCTTGCGCTCGGAGAGGTACAGCGCCAGCGCCTTCAGCATGTCGGCGCGCTGGTGGAAGGTCAGCCGGCGCAGCGCCGGGCCGCCGACCTCGCGGGCATGGCGGACCATCGCCGCGAAGTCCAGGCCGCGGCTCGACAGCCGCGCCACCACCCGGCCGTCGATGGCGCTGGCGATGTCGGCCAGCCCCTCGGTCGCGGCGACCCAGCGGTCCTCGGCATAGCTCTGCAGGATGGCGGTCATGGGCTCCTCCCGATCCCCGGTCCGCATCGCCGATTGCAGATTGACAGGCCGGGTTCCGGGTCTAAGAATTAACCGAACGATCGTTCAATTCAAGAGGCCCGGTGCAACCGGCCCAACCGGAGGAGGATGCCCCGTGGAGCCTACGGTTCTGGTCGATCGCCGCGACGGCTGGAGCGTCCTGACGCTCAACCGCCCGGACCGGCTGAACGCCTTCACCGAGGAGATGCACCGCGCCCTGGCCGAGGCGCTGGCCGGGGTCGAGGCCGATGCCGGCTGCCGGGCGGTGCTGCTGACCGGGGCGGGCCGCGGCTTCTGCGCCGGGCAGGATCTCAACGACCGCGCCACCAGCGGCCAGGCGCCCGATCTCGGCGCCACGCTGGACGGTCTCTACAACCCGCTGATCCGCCGGCTGCGGGCGCTGCCGAAGCCGGTGGTCTGCGCCGTCAACGGCGTCGCCGCCGGGGCCGGGGCCAACATCGCGCTGGCCTGCGACATCGTGCTGGCCGCGCGGTCGGCCAAGTTCATCCAATCCTTCGCCAAGATCGGCCTGGTGCCGGATTCGGGCGGCACCTATGTGCTGCCGCGTCTGGTCGGCGCCGCCCGGGCCCGCGGCCTGGCGCTGCTGGCCGAGCCGCTGCCGGCGGAGAAGGCCGAGGCATGGGGTCTGATCTGGAAGGCGGTGGACGACGACGCGCTGAGGGCGGAGGCCGAGGCCTTGACCGCGCACCTCGCCACCCAGCCGACCCAGGGGCTGGCGCTGATCAAGCAGGCGCTCGACGCCTCCGCCGGCAACAGCCTGGACGCGCAGCTCGACCTCGAGCGCGACCTGCAGCGCCGGGCCGGGCGCACGCCGGACTATGCCGAGGGCGTCCGCGCCTTCATCGAGAAGCGGCCGGCCAAATTCACGGGGCAGGCGGAATGAAGGCGACGACCGGGGCGGAGGCCGAGGCGGTCGCCAAAGCCGCGGCCGAGGCGATGTGGCGCGACGACGGCGCCAGCCGGGCGCTGGGGATGGAAATCCTGGAGATCGGCCCCGGAAGGGCGAAGCTGGCCATGACCATCCGCCCGGACATGACCAACGGCCACGGCACCGCCCATGGCGGCTTCATCTTCACCCTGGCGGATTCGGCCTTCGCCTTCGCCTGCAACTCGGGCGGCGAGCGCACGGTGGCGGCGCATTGCAGCATCACTTTCCTGCGGCCCGGCACGGTCGGCGACCGGCTGGTGGCGACGGCGCGGGAGGTGTCGCGCTCCGGCCGTTCCGGCCTCTACGACGTCAGCGTCGCGGTGGGCGAGACGGTGATCGCGGAGTTCCGCGGCCATTCCCGCACGGTCGGCGGCTCGTTCATCGACCGCCCGGCCGAAGACTGAGAACGGGCACGGGGAGGGGGCGATGACGGAGATCCCGGGGCTGGACGCGGCCGAGCGGGCCTCTCGCGACGAGATCATGGCGCTGCAGCGCGAGCGGCTGGCCTGGTCGCTGCGCCACGCCTACGACAACGTCCCGCACACCCGCCGGGCCTTCGACGCCGCCGGGGTGCACCCCTCGGATTTCCGCGACCTGCCGGATCTGGCGAAGTTCCCCTTCACCACCAAGCAGGACCTGCGCGACAGCTACCCCTTCGGGCTGTTCGCGGTGCCGCGCGAGCGCATCGCCCGCATCCACGGCTCCTCCGGCACCACCGGCAAGCCGATCGTGGTCGGCTACACCCGGGCCGATCTCGACATGTGGGCCGAGGTCATGGCGCGGTCGATCCGCGCCGCCGGCGGCCGGCCGGGCATGATGGTGCATGTCGCCTATGGCTACGGCCTGTTCACCGGGGGGCTGGGCGCCCATTGCGGGGCGGAGCGGCTGGGCTGCACCGTGGTGCCGATGTCGGGCGGCATGACCGAGCGCCAGGTCCAGCTGATCACCGATTTCCGGCCCGACATCATCATGGTGACGCCCAGCTACGCGCTGGCGATCCTGGACGGCTTCCGGGCCCGCGGCCTCGATCCGCGCGACAGCTCGCTGCGCTTCGGCATCTTCGGGGCGGAGCCCTGGACCAACGCGATGCGGCAGGAGATCGAGCAGGCCTTCGCCCTCGACGCCACCGACATCTACGGCTTGTCGGAGGTGATCGGCCCCGGCGTCGCCCAGGAGTGTGTCGAGACCAAGGACGGGCTGCATGTCTGGGAGGACCATTTCCTGCCGGAGGTGATCGACCCGGCCACCGGCGCGGTGCTGCCGGACGGCGAGATCGGCGAGCTGGTCTTCACCTCCCTGACCAAGGAGGCGTTCCCGGTCATCCGCTACCGCACCCGCGACCTGACCCGGCTGCTGCCCGGCTCGGCCCGGCCCGGCATGCGGCGGATGGAGAAGGTGACCGGCCGCTCCGACGACATGATCATTCTGCGCGGCGTCAACGTCTTCCCGACCCAGATCGAGGAGGTACTGCTGGCCTGCGACTGGTGCGGCGGCCATTTCGCCATCGAGCTGAGCCGCCCCGGCCGGCTGGACGAGATGACGGTCCTGGCCGAGGCGCGGCCGGAGCATTGGGACGGGGCCGGCCTGACCGCGGCGGCCGAGCGGCTGACGCTGCGGATCAAGGAGACGGTCGGGGTCTCGGCCCGGGTGCTGATCCAGGCCCCCGGCACGATCGAACGCTCCGCCGGCAAGGCGAAGCGGGTGATCGACAAGAGGCCGAAGGGGTAGGGCGCCGCCGCCGGCCCCCTTCAGCGGTCCTGCGCCCCGTGCCATATCCGGATGATTTCGACCGCGGCTGGCGTGATCCGATAGACAATCACATAGGGCCAGAAGGCCGTGAGTTCGCGGGTGCCGGCGACGATACCGGGTCGGCCTCGTTCAGGGAGGTATTCCAGCCGATCGCACGTCGCGATCAACTGGACCGCAACCCTCGTCGCTGCGAATGGATTTTTGCTCGCCGATATAGCTTCGAATGTTTGCCAGATCTGCCAAAGCGTCCGCAGTGAGGACTACGGGCATTCGGGCGGCGGCAGTTCGTCCTTGGTGCCCCAGGACAGTAGCCAGCGCCGCACATCCTCGTACGGCACAACCTTGCCGGCATCGGCAGATGCAATCCCTTCCTTGATCGCCTTGCGTTTGGCGGCGATCTCGGGATCCTCAGGCGGATCGATCTGGGCGGGTTTGCTCATGCCCCTAATATAGGCCCGATGCAGACGGATAGCCATCCCAGGGCTGGCATTACATCTCGTCGTAATCGACCACCACCCGGTCGGTCTTCGGATGCGACTGGCAGGTCAGGATGAAGCCGGCCTCCAGCTCCCAGGGCTCCAGCGAGTAGTTCAGGTCCATCGCCGCCTCGCCCTCGACCAGCCGGGCGCGGCAGGTCGAGCACATGCCGCCCTTGCAGGCATAGGGCAGGTCCACGCCGGCGCGCAGCGCCGCGTCCAGGATGCTCTCGTCCTCGGCCACCGGCACCTCGCGGCGCTTGCCGTCGACAGTCAGCACGGCGGTGCGGCTCGGCGCGTCGGGGGCAGGGGCTACGGGTTTCGGCCGCGGCCGGCCGCCGAGGGCGGAGACGAACAGCTCGACATGCACCTTCTCCGGCGCCACGCCCAGCTCCGTCAGCACCGTCTGGATCTCCCGGCTCATGCCTTCCGGCCCACAGAGATAGACCTCGTCGATCATCTCGGCCGGCACCACCAGCCGCAGCAGGCGCCGCACCTTGTCGCCGTCCAGCCGGCCGGTCAGGATCGGCAGGTCCTGCTCCTCCTGCGACAGCACGTGGAAGACCGAGAGCCGGCCGAGGAAGCAGTCCTTCAACTCCTCCAGCGCCTCGCGGAACAGGATCTCACTGGTGGACCGATTGCCATAGAACAGGAAGAAGCGGCTTTCCGGCTCGCGCGCCAGCACGCCGCGCAGCAGCGACAGCACCGGGGTGATGCCGGAGCCGGCGGCGAAGGCGACATGAGTTCGCGCCCGGCTTTGGACCGGCGCCTGCTGCATGCCGAAGCGGCCGGTCGGGGTCATCACCTCGATCGCGTCGCCGGCCTGCAGCGTGCGGTTGACCCAATCGGAGAAGACGCCGCCCTCGACCCGCTTCACCGCGATCCGCAGCTCGCCGTCGTCAGGGCCGGAGCAGATCGAGTAGGACCGGCGCAGATCCTCGCCGTCGATGCTGGCGCGCAGCGTCAGGTACTGGCCGGGCGTGAAGCGATAGTCGGCGTCCAGCTCGCCCGGCACGTCGAAGGCGATCGAGACCGCGTCGGTCGTTTCGCGCCTGATGTTGCGGATGGTCAGGCAGTGGAAGCGCGGCGGGGCGGCGGACATCAGTGGCACTTGAAGTAGTCGAAGGGCTCGCGGCACTCGGTGCAGCGCCACAGCGCCTTGCAGGAGGTCGAGCCGAACTCCGACAGCCGCTCGGTGCGGGCCGAGCCGCAATGCGGGCAGGGCACGGCTTCGGCCCCGAACAAGGCGCGCCGGCCGACGCCGTCCTGCGGCGGGGCGACGCCGTAGGCGGCCAGCTTGCGGCGGCCATCCGGCGTCAGCCAGGCGGTGGTCCAGGCCGGCG
>NZ_JANX01000248.1 GCF_000767795.1 Inquilinus limosus MP06
CAGCGGTCGTCGCGCCGGTTCGACAGCGGCGACAGGAAGCTGTGGAACAGATAGCCATGGGCCATGTGCAGCTCGATGGCGTCGAAGCCCAGCCGCACCGCGCGCCGGGCCGCTGCGACGAAGGCGGCTTTCACCCGCTCCAGCCCGGCCTCGTCCAGCGCCTCCGGCGTGTGCCAATTGGTATCGAAAGGCACGGCGGAGGGGGCGACGGTCGGCCAGGGATCCTGGTCGGGGCCGAGGGGGCGGCCGCCTTCCCAGGGGCGCTGGGTCGACGCCTTGCGGCCGGCATGGGCCAGCTGGATGCCGAAGCGGGTGCCGGGCAGGGCGACGGCGCGGGCCGCGGCCAGGGCGCGGGCGATCGACCGCTCATTGGCGTCGGAATAGAGGCCCAGGCAGCCATGGGTGATGCGGCCCCGGCGCTCGACGCCGGTCGCCTCCACCACCACCAGCGCGGCGCCGGACATGGCGAGGCTCATCCAATGCTGGATGTGCCAGTCGCTGGCGCAGCCGTCATCGGCGGAATACTGGCACATCGGCGCGATCACGAGCCGGTTGGGCAGCGTGATCGGGCCGAGAGCGAGCGGGGAGAAGAGAGCGGATGCGGTCATGGCGATCGCTCGATCGGTGACGGGAAGGGACGGGTGGTCGGCAGCGTCGGAGGGGATGTTATGTCAGATCTTTCGCTCCGCACCAGCCATCGGCGCAGGGCAGGCCTGAGGGGATGTGGGTTCTGAGAGGCGGCTTTGATTCATGTTGACGTCCCCCTGTTGTCATCCTCGGGCTTGACCCGAGGATCCAGGGGCGGCCAGAGCCGCTCTCGGTGGCCCCTGGATTGCCGGGTCAAGCCCGGCAATGACAGATGAGAAAGCCGCATTCGGCTGATGGATCAGTTCGGCCGCACCCCCCGCGCCGCCGCCGGGCCGAAGGCGCGCAGGAAGGTGCGCACGGCATTCAGGACCCCGGCATCGACCTCGTCCTCCGTCGGCCTGGTGCCCAGCATGTACGGTATGTGGAAATCGGCATGGATCAGGGCCAGGAACTGGCGCGCCGCCAGGTCCGGATCCTCGATTCTCAGATATCCGGCATGGGCCAGCCGGGCGAAGCGGGCGGCGATCGCGGCCCAGGCGGTGCCGGGCCCGTGCTCGCGCCACGCCGCGAACAGCCCGGGATAGCGCTCGCCCTCGGTCTGGATCAGCTTGCGCAGCGCGCCGCCGTCGCGGTTGTACAGGCAGTTGCGCACCAGCCGGCCGGCGAAGGCGGCCATCTCCGCCTCCAGATCGCGGGGGCGGTCGGGGAAGGTGGTCAGGGTCTGGAACAGTCCGGCGTTGCAGCGCTCGGTCATCTCCCTCACCACGGCGATGAACAGCGCCTCCTTGTCGCCATGGTGGTTGTAGATGGTCTGGCGCGACACCCCGGCCTCGGCCGCGATCAGGTCGATGCTGGCGCCGGCGAACCCGTCCCGGCAGAACACCGCCGTGGCCGCGTCCAGCACCGAGGCGTGCTTGGCGACCTGGCCGCGCCGGGGGGGCACCGGCCGCGCGATCTGTTCTGACTCCTGCATGCCCCCACTCTAAGGGGGCTTGACGATTTGGACAATACTGTCCAAAGTTTTGGACGGAGAGTCGCAGCGATCGCCCATAGAGACGACATGCGCTCCGCCCTCATCATCCGTCCGGACCATTTCCGTCCGCCGGCCTCCGAACCCGGAAGACCGCTCATGTCCTCGTCGCTGCTCCGCTACGCGATCGTGCTCGGCCTGCTCACCGCCATCGGGCCCTTCGCGATCGACATGTACCTGCCGGCGCTGCCGGAGATCGGCCGCAGCCTGGGGGCAGGGACCGAGGCGGTGCAGGCCAGCCTGATGGCGTTCTTCGTCTCGCTCGGCGTCGGCCAGCTGGTGTTCGGGCCGCTCTCCGACATGTTCGGGCGCAAGCTGCCGCTGTATCTCGGCCTCGCCGTCTTCGTCGCCGCCAGCATCGGCTGCGCCTTTGCCCCGGATATCGAGACGCTGGTCGCCTTCCGCTTCGTCCAGGGCCTCGGCGCCTGCGCCGGCATGGTGATCCCGCGCGCCGTGGTGCGCGACCTGCACACCGGCACCGAGGCGGCGCGGCTGATGTCGCTGCTGATGCTGGTGTTCAGCGTGTCGCCGATCCTGGCGCCGCTCGGCGGCAGTTTTGTGATCGAGGCGGCGGGCTGGCGCGGCGTGTTCTGGGTGGTGACGGTGCTGGCCGCGCTCGGCATCGTCATGCTGACGCTGTTCCTGACCGAGACGCGGCCGCGGCAGCACCGGGTGGACAGCAGCATCCTCGGCGCGCTGCGGGCATACCGGTCGCTGCTGACCGACTGGCAGTTCCTGGGGCTGACCTTCATCGGCGCCTTCGGCATCGCCAGCTTCTTCGCCTATCTCGCCAACTCCTCCTTCATCCTGATCGAGCATTACGGCCTGTCGCCGCGGCTCTACAGCGTGTTCTTCTCGATCAACGCCGTGTCCTTCATCGGCGTGTCGCAATGCACCGGCTGGCTGGCAGGGCGCTTCGGCCTGGGCCGGATCGTGCGGATCGCCGTCACCGGCTATGCCGCCGCCATGGTGGTGCTGCTGGCCGTGACCCTGGCCGGGGTCGACCAGCTGGCGGTATTGGCGGCGCTGCTGTTCGTCGGCTACGGCTTCCTCGGCCTCGTCATCCCCACGACCTCGGTGCTGGCGCTGGACAATCACGGTGCCGTCGCCGGCACCGCCTCGGCCCTGATGGGCACGCTGCAATTCGTCACCGGCGCCGTGGTGATCGCGGTGATCGGCCCGTTCTTCGACGGCACCTCGCTGCCGATGGTGGCGGGCATCACCGGCTGCGCCGTCATCGCCTTCGCCCTGGCCCAGGCGACGCTGGGCCGCGAGCGCCCGGCCGAGGTCCCGGCGCAGTAGAGACGGGGCCCGCCTTTCACGGGCGGGCCGCCCTCTTACGCATTCACGCCGCCGTCGACGGCGATCGACGCGCCGGTGACCCAGCGGCCGCCTTCGCCGGCCAGATGCGCGGCCATGGCGGCGATGTCGGACGCCTCGCCGTAATGGCCCAGCGCGATGTGCTGGCGCTGGCCGTCCGCATGCGGCCCGTCCGCCGGGTTCATGTCGGTGTCGGTCGGGCCGGGATGGATGATGTTGGCGGTGATGCCGCGCGGGCCCAGGTCTCGCGCCAGGCCGCGGGTCAGCCCGGTCAGCGCCGCCTTGGTCATGACGTAGAGCGTCATGTTCGCCCCGCCGGCATAATCGGCCAGGCACGACCCGATCGAGATGATGCGGCCGCCCTGGCCCATGCGCCGGGCCGCCGCCTGCGCCGCCAGGAAGCTGGAGCGGACATGGATCGCCAGGGTGCGGTCCAGCTCGTCCTCGCCGACCTCCTCGAACGGGCCGTAGGGGAAGACCCCGGCATTGTTGACCAGGATGTCGATCCGGCCCAGCTCCGCCACCGTCCGCTCCACCGCCGCCTGCACCGCGCGGCCGTCGGTGGCGTCGGCGGCGATCGCCAGGCCGCGCCGGCCCAGGGCCTCGATCCGCCCCACCACCGCAGTCGCCTTGTCGGGCGAGGCGGCGTAGGTCACCGCCACATCGGCGCCGTCCCGCGCCAGCCGCTCCGCGATCGCGGCGCCGATGCCGCGGCTGCCGCCGGTGACCAGCGCGACCTTTCCGGACAGTCCGGACATGGGTCTCTCCATTTATGTGTTGATTGGTACATAAATCCGTATCCAACTTGCCGGCGCCTGTCCAGCAGTTTATGTATTGGTCGACACAGAAAGGATCCGCGATGGCCGAACGGGGCCGTCCCCGCAGCTTCGACCGGGCCGCCGCGCTGCGCCGGGCGATGGAGATGTTCTGGGCGCGCGGCTATGACGGCGCGTCGATGACCGACCTCACCGCCGCCATGGGCATCAACTCGCCCAGCCTTTACGCCGCCTTCGGCTGCAAGGAGGCGCTGTTCCGCGAGGCGCTGGAGCTCTACGAGGCGGGCGAGGGTGGCACCGCGTCCCGGACGATGCAGCAGGCGCCGACGGCGCGGGCGGGGATCGAGGCGATGCTGCGCGAGAACGCGGCGGGCTACACCGCGCCGGACCGGCCGCCCGGCTGCATGATCGTACTGGCCTCGGCCGTCGGCATCCCGGCCAGCCCCGAGGTCCGGGAATACCTGCTGGACTCCAGCCGCCGGTCGGTGGCGAACGTCAAGGCACGGCTGGACCGCGGCGTGGCCGAGGGCGACGTGCCCAAGGGGGCCGATACGCAGGCCATCGCCACCTATTATGTCACCGTGCTGAACGGGCTGACGATCCAGGCACGCAACGGCGCCGGCTGCGCGGACCTGCAGGCGGTGGTCGACAGCGCCATGGCCGGCTGGGACGTGCTGGTGGCGCCGCGCAGCTGACGACTCCTTCTCGTCATCCCCGCGAAAGCGGGGATCTCATCACTTGCGGCGCGAGATTCCCGCTTTCGCGGGAATGACGGCAAGCGGGAGATCCGCGATTGACAGCACGTCGACGATATGTCGACATTTTGTCGTCAAATAAACTCCGGACAGGGTGGCATGGTGCGAGACGGAACGACGGGGGGCGCTCCCGCCGGCAGGGGCGGCAAGCCGCGCGGCGTCGGCGCCATCGTGTCCTCGGCCCATCTCGCCGCCGGTGCCTCGCCGGCCTTGTCCGAGCTCGAATTCGGCCTGATCCTCGCCTCCCACGCCTTCTCGCGCTGGATGGTCCGCTGCATGGCGGCGGCCGGCGTGCCCGGCCTGTCGGCGATGGAGGTGCTGATCCTGCATTCGGTGCGGCACCGCGACCGGGCCAAGACCCTGGCCGATCTCTGCCTCGTCCTCGACATCCAGGACACCCATGTCGCCACCTATGCGATCCGCAAGCTGGCGGCGGCCGGTCTGGTGGCCACCGGCCGGGCGGGCAAGGAGAAGCTGATCCGCATCACCGATGCCGGCCGCGCCGCCTGCGACCGCTATGCCGAGATCCGCGAGCGGCTGCTGGTCCGCGCCACCACCTCGACCGGCCCGGCGGAGGAGGCTCTGTCGCAGATCGGCGCCCAGTTGCGCGCCCTCTCGGGCTATTACGAACAGGCCGCCCGCGCGGCGACGACGCTGTGACCGGGGCCGCGACCCTCGACACGCTGCGTCCGGACGCGCCCGCAGACGGCGCCCTGCTGTCGGTGCGCAGCCTCTCGGTCGGCTTCGACACGCCGACGGGGCCCTTCGCCGCGGTGCAGTCGCTGAGCTTCGACCTGGCCCCCGGCCGGACGCTGGCCATCGTCGGCGAATCCGGCTCCGGCAAGTCGGTCACGGCGCTGTCGGTGATGCGGCTGGTGCGGCATGTCGGCGGCGCCATCACCGGCGGCTCGATCCGCTTCCGGCCGGGGGAGGGGGCGCCGGTTGACCTGGTGCAGGCGCCGGAGGACCGGCTGCGCGGGATCCGCGGCAACGACATCGCGATGATCTTCCAGGAGCCGATGACGTCGCTGAACCCGGTCTTCACCATCGGCAACCAGATCGTCGAGGCGCTGGTCCTGCACCAGCGGCTGAGCCTGCGCGAGGCGCGGCGGGAGGCCGAGGCGCTGCTGCGCCGGGTGCGGCTGCCGGATGCCGGGGCGATGCTGGGCCGCTACCCGCACCAGCTGTCGGGCGGCATGCGCCAGCGGGTGATGATCGCCATGGCGCTGTGCTGCCGGCCGCGCCTTTTGATCGCCGACGAGCCGACCACGGCGCTGGACGTCACCATCCAGGCCCAGATCCTGACCCTGATCCGCGAGCTGCAGCGCGACCTCGGCATGGCCGTGCTGTTCATCACCCACGACATGGGCGTGGTGGCGGAGATGGCGGACGAGGTGCTGGTGATGTGGCGCGGCCGCAAGGTCGAGCAGGCGCCGGTGCGCGACATCTTCCGGGCGCCGCAGCACCCCTACACCCGCTCGCTGCTGTCGGCGGTGCCGCGGCTGGGCAGCCTGGCGGGCGAGGACCTGCCGAAGCGCACGCCGCTGATCGTGCTGGACGGCGACACGCCGCGCAGCGTCGGTGAGACCCGGGTGCAGGACACCGCCGACACCGCGGCGCCGCTGCTGTCGGTCGACCGGCTGACCACGCGCTTCGACGTGAAGAAGACCGTCTTCGGCCGCGTCACCCATCGCGTCCATGCGGTGGAGGAGGTCAGCTTCGACCTCTATCCCGGCGAGACGCTGGCACTGGTCGGGGAGTCGGGCAGCGGCAAGTCGACTATCGGCAAGACCCTGCAGCAGCTGGTGGCGCCGACCTCGGGCGCCATCCGCTTCGAGGGCCAGGACGTGCTGGCGATGGGGGCGGCGGAGCGGCGGCGGCTGCGCCAGAAGATCCAGTATGTGTTCCAGGATCCCTTCGCCGCGCTCGACCCGCGCAAAACCGTCGGCTTCTCGATCGCCGAGCCGATCGTCACCCATGGGCTGGCGGAGGGCCGGGCCGCGGTGACGAGGCGGGTGCATGAGCTGATGGAGCGGGTGGGGCTGCCGGCAGCGCGGGCCGGCCGCTACCCGCACGAGTTCTCCGGCGGCCAGCGCCAGCGCATCTGCATCGCCCGCGCCCTGGCCAGCGATCCGAAGCTGATCATCGCCGACGAATCCGTCTCCGCCCTCGACGTCTCGATCCAGGCCCAGATCGTCGACCTGCTGATGGAGCTGCAGGCGCAGCAGCGCCTGTCCTATCTGTTCATCACCCACGACATGGCGGTGGTGGAGAAGGTCAGCCACCGGGTCGCGGTGCTGTATCTCGGCCAAATCGTCGAGATCGGGCCGCGCCGGGCGGTGTTCGAGACGCCGCGGCATCCGTACACGAAACGGCTGCTGGCGGCGGTGCCGGTGGCCGATCCGGAGCGGGCGGCGCAGCGCCCGGCGCTGGAGGGCGAGATCCCGAGCCCGGTGCGCGCCGTCGGCGACGAGCCGACGATCCACCGGCTGCTTCCGGTCGGGCCCAACCATTTCGCGGCGGTCGAGGCATGAGCCGCCATCACAACAAGACAGGGAAGGCGATGATGAGGAACACCATCGGCAGGCACGCTCTCGGACTGGCCCTGGCGGCGGCGCTGCTGCCGGCCGCGGCGTCGCAGGCCCAGGCGGCGGGGACGCTGACCGTGGCGCTGCGGCAGGACCCCGGCAGCTGGGACCCGATCGACACCTTCCTCGTCGCCTGGGGCTCGGTCGGCAGCCAGATCTTCGACGGGCTGGTGATGCGCGGGCCGGACCTCAAGCTGGTGCCCGGCCTGGCGACGAGCTGGGAGTTCCTGGACGATGCCAACCGCATCCGCTTCCACCTGCGCGAGGGCGTGACCTTCCAGAACGGCGAGCCCTTCGACGCCGCCGCGGTGAAGTTCACCTTCGACCGGCTGCTCGGCGCCGAGGGCGCCAAGGGGCCGCAGCAGTCGAACTACAATTCGATCGACCATGTCGCGGTGGTCGACGACCACACGGTCGATTTCGTGATGAAGCGGCCGGACCCGGTGCTGCTGACCAAGCTGGCCGGCTACGGTGCCATGATCGTGCCGCCGAAATACCTGGCCGAGAAGGGCGACGACGCCTTCAACAGCGCGCCGATCGGCACCGGCCCGTTCAAGGTCGTGGCCTATGAGCCGAAGGTCAGCCTGACGCTGGAGGCCAACCCGAATTACTGGGGCGGGGCGCCGAAGATCGACAAGCTGGTCTACCGCTTCATCGCCGAATCCTCGACCCGGGTGGCCGAGCTGCAGGCCGGCCGCGTCGACGTCGCGACCCAGGTCGAGGTCGCCCAGGTGCCGGTAATCGAGCAGGACCCGAAGCTGCAGATCGTCAGCGTGCCGGGCCCCACCGTCTACGCCATGCGCTTCAACACCAAGGACCCGCTGACGTCGAAGGAGGCGGTGCGCAAGGCGATCATCATGGCGGTGGACCGCGACACCATCGTCAAGACCGTGCTGGCCGGCCAGGCCGAGCCGATCGTCAGCTTCCAGAGCCGGCTGTCCTTCGGCTATCCGCCCGAGCTCAAGCCGCTGCCCTTCGACCCGGCCGGCGCCAAGGCCCTCCTGGCCCAGGCCGGGGTGCGGCCGGGCACGCCGTTGCAGCTCGACTTCCGCGGCGACAACGCCACCCTGCGCGAGGTGCTGCAGGCGGTGGCGGGCTACCTGCAGATGGTCGGCTTCAAGGCGACGCTGAAGCCCTATGAGAGCAATGTCTTCCTCAACGACATCGTGCCGAACGGCAAGACCGGCGCGCTGTTCCAGGAGGGCTGGGGCGGCTGGACCTTCGACTACGACAACACCGCCTATCTGATGTACCACACCGGCGAGAAGTGGAACCCGTACGACAGCATCCCCGAGCTGGACGCGATGCTGGAGGCGCAGCGCAAGACCTACGACCCGGCCGAGCGCGAGAAGACGCTGCAGGCGGTCGCCGGCTATGTCGCCGACAAGGCGATGGAGCTGCCGCTGTACAACTCGAACACCATCTACGGCGTCAGCAAGCGGGTGCAGAACGCGCAGCTGCCCTCCGACGAGCGGATGCGCTTCGTCGACGCGACGGTGGAGTGATGGTGCCGACGTCCAGCGAGCGACTTCCTCTCTTAGTCCCCCCTCCCCTCGCGGGAGGGGGGCAGGGGGAGGGGAGGCGTGCCGCAAGAACCGCGGTTGCTCTTCCGTTCTCCTCGATCGACAACCCCC
>NZ_JANX01000249.1 GCF_000767795.1 Inquilinus limosus MP06
CCAGGCGGTGCGGCGCCATGCCTTTGCCGATCCGCTGGAGGCGCCGGGCGAGGCCGACCTGACCGCCCATGTCGATTTCCAGGCCTTGGCCAAAGCCGCGACGCAGGCCGGCGCCGAGGCGCATGGCCCGGTGACCCAGGGCGCGTTCCTCGAGGCGCTGGGGCTGCGCCCCCGGGCGGCCCAGCTGAAGAAGGCCGCCCCGGCCCGCGCCGCCGAGATCGACGCCGCGATC
The DNA here is from genome assembly GCF_000767795.1 of Inquilinus limosus MP06. Taxonomy (GTDB): domain Bacteria; phylum Pseudomonadota; class Alphaproteobacteria; order DSM-16000; family Inquilinaceae; genus Inquilinus; species Inquilinus limosus_E. Next base: position 233 of record NZ_JANX01000249.1, read on the forward strand.
GAGCGGCTGGCCGGGCCGGAGCAGATGGGCGCGCTGTTCAAGGCCCTGGCCCTGACCGTGCCCGGCCTGGGCGCGCCGGCGGGGTTCCCGTGACCACGGCGGCGATGCTATTCCGGTGTGGTCCGTATCGGCCGGAGCCTGCCCCGTGATCACCGTCGACGCCCTCGCCTTGCCCGGTATCGGCCACGGCTTCTTCCCGCGCACCGGCGGCGTCAGCGAAGGCATCTTCGCCTCGCGCAACTGCGGCTTCGGCTCCGGCGACCGGCGCGACGCGGTGGCCGAGAACCGCGACCGCTGCCGGCGTGAGCTCGGTCCCGCCGAGACGCTGCTGACCGTCCATCAGGTGCACAGCCCGGAGGTCGCGACGGTGACGGAGCCCTGGACGCCGGAGACGGCGCCGCGGGCCGATGCCATGGTCACCGACCGGCCGGGCCTGGCGCTGGGCATCCTGACCGCCGATTGCGCCCCGATCCTGTTCGCCGACGCCGAGGCCGGGGTGATCGGCGCCGCCCATGCCGGCTGGAAGGGCGCGCTGGGCGGCGTCACCGACGCCGCCATCGCGGCGATGCGGACGCTGGGCGCGATGCCGGAGCGGATCACGGCCGTCATCGGCCCCTGCATCGGGCCGGACAGCTACGAGGTCGGGCCCGAGTTCCGCGACCGCTTCCTGACCGAGGACCCGGACAGCGCCGGCTTCTTCCATATCCCCGGCGCCGGGGCGCGGCCGCATTTCGACCTGCCGGGCTATGTCGCCGCGCGCCTGCGCCGCGCCGGCCTGCGGCAGGTCGCGGTCACCGGGCTCGACACGCTGGCGGACGAAGACCGGTTCTTCAGCTATCGCCGCACCACCCTGCGCAAGGAGCCGGATTACGGCCGCCAGATCTCGGCGATCGTGCTGACGGGCTGATACGGATGCCGCACCTGATCACCCTGTTCCTGTTCATCATCGTGGCGCTGCTGGGCGGCTGCGTCTTCATGATGATGTGACAATTTCGGGACAGGGTTGCGTTTAGTCCGTTTACACCCCGATCCGCGCGGGATATACGCAGCCGCATCCGGCCCCGGCCACCGCCCGAGACCACCGAGCCGCCCCCATGAAAATCATCGCCTGCAACAGCAATCGCCCGCTCTGCGAGGCGATCGCCGCCTATTTGCAAATCCCGCTGACCAAGGCCCAGATCCGGCGCTTCGCCGATATGGAGGTCTTCGTCGAGATCCTGGAGAATGTCCGCGGCGAGGACGTCTTCGTGATCCAGCCGACCAGCTTTCCGGCCAATGACAACCTGATGGAGATGCTGGTCACCATCGATGCGCTGCGCCGCGGCTCGGCCCGCCGGATCACCGCGGTGATGCCCTATTACGGCTATGCCCGCCAGGACCGGAAGACCGGCCCGCGCACGCCGATCTCGGCCAAGCTGGTGGCCAATCTGATCACACGCGCCGGCGCCGACCGGGTGCTGACCCTCGACCTGCATGCCGGCCAGATCCAGGGCTTCTTCGACATTCCGCTGGACAACCTGGTGGCCGCGCCGGTGTTCGTGAAGGACATCCGCAGCCGCTTCTCCAGCGACAATCTGGTCATCGTCTCGCCCGATGTCGGCGGTGTGGTCCGCGCCCGCCAGGTGGCGCAGCGGCTGGACGCCGACCTGGCCATCATCGACAAGCGGCGGGAGAAGGCCGGCGTGTCCGAGGTGATGAACGTGATCGGCGACATCGACGGCCGCCGCTGCATCCTGATCGACGACATCGCCGACAGCGCCGGCACGCTGTGCAACGCCGCGGTGGCGCTGATGGAGCGCGGCGCGTCCGAGGTCTTCGCCTATATCAGCCATGGCGTGCTGTCCGGTGGTGCTGTGGCCCGCGTCGGCGCCTCCCCGCTCAAGGAGATGGTGACGACCGACAGCATCCTCGCGACCGAGGCGGTGCGGCTGAGCCACAACATCCGCCAGCTGACCATCGCGCCCTTGATGGCCGAGGCCATCCTGCGCATCGCCGAGGAGAAGTCGGTCTCCAGCCTGTTCCAGTAAGCCCTGGTCCCGCCGCGCCGGCCCGTCCATCATCGAATGGCAACCAGCGGCGGAACAGGGAGGAAGCGGCCATGCGGTGGCTGGAATGGGCGCGTCGTGCATCGGTCGGGGCGGCCGTCGCCCTGGCCGCGTCCGTGGCCGGGGCGGCGGAGTATCCCGCGCCCAGGGAGGGCGACTGGATCGTCCGCGATTTCCGCTTCCAGAACGGCGAGGTGCTGCCCGAGCTGCGCCTGCGCTACACCACGGTCGGCGAGCCGTCCGGGGAGCCGGTGCTGATCCTGCACGGCACCGCCGGCTCCGGCGCCGGGATGCTGACGCCCGCCTTCGCCGGCGAGCTGTTCGGACCCGGTCAACCGCTGGATGCCCGCCGGTACTTCATCATCCTGCCCGACGCGATCGGCGCCGGGAAATCCTCCAAGCCCTCCGACGGGCTGCGCATGCGGTTCCCCCGCTACGGCTATGACGACATGGTCGAGGCGCAGTACCGGCTGGTGACCGAGGGGCTGAAGATCCGCCATCTGCGCCTGGTGCTGGGCAACTCCATGGGCGGCATGCAGACCTGGCTGTGGGGCGAGGCCTATCCGGACGCCATGGACGCGCTGGTCCCGATGGCGTCGCAGCCGACCGCGATGTCCGGCCGGAACTGGATCATGCGCCGGATGCTGATCGAGGCGATCCGCAGCGACCCCGGCTGGATGGGCGGCGACTACGCGGTCCAGCCGAAGTCGCTGGCGCTGGCCAACGCCTTCTTCAACTTCGGCACCAGCGGCGGGACGCTGGCCTATCAGGCGCTGGCGCCGACCAGCACGGCGGCCGACAAGCTGGTCGACGACCGGCTCGCCGCGCCTTTCCCTGCGGATGCCAACGACCTGCTGTACCAATGGGGCTCGTCGCGCGACTACGACCCGTCGCCGCTTCTGGACCGGATCCGGGCGCCGGTCCTGGCCATCAACTCCGCCGACGACGAGCGCAATCCGCCGGAGACCGGGCTGATGGAGCAGGCGCTGAAGCGCATCCCGACCGCCCGGCTGTTCCTGATCCCGGCCAGCGCCGAGACCCGCGGCCACGGCACCACCGGCATGGCCAGGTTCTGGGCCGAGGCGCTGCGGAGCTTCCTGGAGAGCGTGCCCCGCCGGCCCCTGTAGCACGGGCGCCCGGCGCGCGATCCGAGCGCCCGCTCGCGCCTTTGTCAGAGCACGAAGTCACCGGCGACCAGCGTCGGATGGTTGGTCAGCGCGATGTGCAGATCGATCACCTTGTCGCCGTTCACGTCCCCGTCGACATAGGCGATGCCGCCGGAGACGAACGCCCGCAGCTCTCCGGCCACGCCGTGGAACGCCTGGGCGCCGATGAACTTGAACGCCTGGTCACCCGCCGCCGTGGTGTTGGCGTCGATCAGGGCCAGGTTGATGCGGTCGCCCTGGGCGTGGCTGAAATCGGTGATGACATCGCGGCCGGAGCCGACCGATTCGCTGGTCGCGCCGAAGACGAAATGGTCGGCCCCGGCGCCGCCGGTCAGCGTGTCCGCGCCGGCCATGCCGCGCAGCGCGTTGGCGCCGGCATTGCCGATGATGGCGTCCGCCCCGGTCGAGCCGTTGGCGTTCTCGACGCCGACATAGACATCGCCCTGGGCGTTGCCCCCTGCACCCTTGCCGGTGGCTAGATTGATGGTCACGCCGATGCTGCTCTCGCTGTAGGCGACGGTGTCGATGTTCAGGCCACCATCCAGCCGGTCGGCGCCGGCGCCCCCGCGCAGGATGTCGTTGCCGTCGCCGCCCGACAGGCTGTCATTGCTGAGGCCGCCATCGAGGTTGTCGTCGCCGGCGCCGCCGATCAGCGTGTCGGCGCCGAAATCGCCGGTCAGCGCATCCGCCCCGGCGCCGCCGTCGAGCCGGTCGGCGCCGTCCATGCCCGAAAGCACGTCATTGCCGTTGCCGCCGGCCAGGGCGTTGACCCCGGTGTCCCCGATCAGCCTGTCGTTGCCGGCCGAGCCGACCAGATGCTCGATGCCGGTCAGCACGTCGCCCTGGGCATTGCCGCCGCTGGCCGTGCCGGCGGTCAGGTTGATGGCGACGCCGATCGTGCCTTCGGAATAGGTCGCGGTGTCGTTCCTGGCGAAGGAGCCGATGATCCGGTCCGCGCCGGCACCACCGCGCAGGACATTGACCTCGTCCTCGTAGTAGCTGCCGCGATCGCAGCTGAGCCAGTCGTCGCCGGCGCCGCCGGCGACATTGTCGTTGAAGCCGCCGGCCAGGATCCGGTCGTTGCCGTCGCCGCCGGAGAGGCGGTTGTCCTGGTCGAGATCCTCGAGATAGTCGTTGCCGCTGCCGCCCTCGATCGTGTCGTTGCCGGTGCCACCGTAGAGCCTGTCGTCCCCGCCCATGCCGTCGATCCGGTCATTGCCGCCCATGCCGTCGATCCGGTTGGCGATGGCCGAGCCGGTGAGGATGTCGTGGCCCTGGTCGTGGTTGACGCCCTCGATGTTCTCGAAGCCGGAGATGACATCGCCCTGGGCCTCCGACCCAATCCCGGAGGTTTTCATCGTGGTCAGGTTGATCACCACGCCGGCGCCGCTGGCATCCCAATAGCTGATGGTGTCGATGCCGGCCCCGCCGATTAGTGTATCGCCGCCGGCCCCGCCGACCACATAGTCGTTGCCGCTGCCGCCATCGATGCGGTCATCGCCGCCGCGGCCATACATGATGTCGTCGCCCGCATTGCTTTGGCCGGGCGGCGGGATCTGGTTGTCGTTGTCGTCGCCTTCGAATCTCGCCATCGAGGTCTCCTGGACGGAAGGTTTGAGGACGCGGGCGCCCCTGTCGGCGCGCCGGATCCGGGCCGATATCCACGTCCGCTGTTGGCATCAAGCGTGCTGAAACGGACGCAATGGCAGCAACCCCCGACGATTCAGGGATGGACAGACGGGCTTTCCATCACCCTGCCCCGCTGCCTAGTCTGTCGCGGCCGCATGAATGGAGGCCGGCATGAGCGCGACGATGGAGCTTCCGCCCTTCTTCGATCCGACCCGGGCCGCGGACTGGTCGTACCGTCCCGATATCGACGCCCTGCGCGCCACGGCCGAGCGCTGGCGTGGCGAGATCGGGCCGGCCGGAGACGGCCGCACGGACCTGCTGCTGATCGACCTGCAGCGCGATTTCTGCCTGCCGGAGGGCGCGCTCTATGTCGGCGGCCGGTCAGGGCGCGGCGCGGTCGAGGACGCGGCGCGGGTCGCCGCCTTCATCCACCGCAACCTGGGCGCCATCGACCGGATCGTCCCGACCTTCGACACGCACACGCCGCTGCAGATCTTCCACCGGTCGTTCTGGATCGGCGCCGATGGCCACCCGCCGGCCCCGTTCACCGTGATCACCGAGGAGATGCTGGCCGACGGCGCCTTCAGGCCGAGCCCCGGCGTGCTGGGGCTGCTGCCCGCCGATGTCGCGGCGGAGGGGCTGGCCTGGGTAGAGCGGCAGCTGCTGCACTATGCACGCAGCCTGGCGCGGCAGGGCCGCAATGCCCTGATCATCTGGCCCGACCACTGCCTGATCGGGTCGGAAGGGCACGCGATGCCGGGGCTGGTCCAGGAGGCCCGGCTGTTCCACGCCCTGCTGCGCGGCGCGCCGACGCCCGTCATCATCAAGGGCGACGATCCCTGGAGCGAGAGCTACTCAGCCTTCGGGCCCGAGGTGCCGGACCGGTGGGACGGCGGGCGGCTGGTGAAACCGCAGGACGACGCCGCGCTGCTGGAGCTGCTGCGCGCCGACCGGATCGTCGTCGCCGGCCAGGCCTCCAGCCATTGCGTCCGCTGGTCGGTCGACGACCTGCTGGGCCGGATGCGGTCGCTGGCCCCCGCCCTGCCCCGCCGGGTGTATATCCTGCGCGACTGCATGTCGGCGGTGGTCGGGCTGGATGTCGAGGGCCGGCCGGTCCCGGCGCTCGACTTCACCACGCAGGCCGAGGAGGCGTTCGGCCGCTGGGCGGAGCTCGGCGTCCATATCGTCGAGTCCGCCCAGCCGATGGCGGAGTGGCCGCGATAGCCCTTACACCGAGGCCGGCGCCAGCCCGCCGGTCACCGCCCTGAGCCCGAGCTTCTCCAGCAGCTGCGTGTCGCGATCGACCCCGGGGTTCGCCGTGGTCAGCAGCACGTCGCCGAGGAAGATCGAGTTGGCTCCGGCCAGGAAGCACAAAGCCTGCAGCTCGTCGCTCATATATTGCCGGCCGGCGGAGAGGCGGACCACGCTGCGCGGCAGCAGGATCCGCGCCACCGCAACCAGCCGGACGAAGCCGATCGGGTCGGGCTTCTCCGCCATCGCCATCACCGGCGTCCCCGCCACCTCGTTCCAGAGGTTCAGCGGCACGCTTTCCGGATGCGGGTCCATCCCGGCCAGGAGCAGCAGCATGCCGAGGCGGTCGTCGACCGTCTCGCCCATGCCGACGATGCCGCCGCAGCACACCTTGATGCCGGCGGCGCGCACATGCTCCAGCGTCTCCAGCCGGTCCTGCAGGGTCCGGGTGGTGATGATCCGGCCATAGAATTCCGGCGAGGTGTCGACGTTGTGGCTGTAGTAGTCGAGCCCGGCCGCCTTCAGCCGGTCTGCCTGCGGCCGGGTCAGCATGCCGAGGGTGACACAGGTCGACATCCCCAGCGCCTTGACTCCCTCCACCATCTCGCAGACCGGGTCGAGGTCCCGGTCCTTCGGGCTGCGCCAGGCGGCGCCCATGCAGAAGCGGCCGGCCCCGGCGGCCTTGGCCTGCGCCGCCCGCTGCACCACCACGCCGGGATCCATCAGCCGCGTGGCCTTGACCCCGGTGTCCCAGCGGGCGCTCTGCGAGCAGTAGCCGCAATCCTCCGGGCAGCCGCCGGTCTTGATGCTGAGCAGGCTGGCGGTCTCGACCGCCGCCGGATCGAAGCTCGCGCGGTGGACCAGCTGGGCCCGGTGCAGCAGCTCCGGGAACGGCAGGCGGTACAGCGCCTCGGCCTCGGCCCGAATCCAGTCGAACCGGACGGCGGGCCTGGAGCCGGAGGCGGCGTCAGCCGCCGTCACGCGGCCCTCCGGACGCGGCGCAGGGCGACGGTCACGGCGGCGGCCAGCAGGACCTTCAGCGCGTCGCCGAGCAGGAACGGCGCGACCCCGGCGGCGATCACGGCCGACCAGCCGGTGAACTGCGCCAGCCACAGGCAGCCGAGGGCATAGATCACGGCAAGGCCCGCCAGCATCGGCACGACGGTCGCGATCAGCCCGCCGGGCCGGCGCCGGATCCATTCGCCGGCCAGGAAGGCGGCGACGGCGAAGCCGAGAAGATAGCCGCCGGTCGGGCCGACCAGCGGCGCGATGCCGCCGCTGCCGCCGGCCAGGACCGGCAGGCCGATCGCCGCCTCGGCCAGGAACGTCGCCACCATCGCCGCCGCCAGCCGCCCGCCGGCCAAGCCCGCCAGAAGGAAGGTGGCGCAGACCTGCATGGTCATCGGCACCGGCCAGAACGGGATCTGGACCTGGCCGCTGAGCGCCATCAGCAGGCTGCCGCCGATGACCGCGGCGGGGATGCGCCAGCCGGCCAGAGCGGGCGTGGACACCGGTGCTTCGAAGGGAGAATGCATGCCATGACTCCTCAAAATCATAGATAATCTTTTTAGATAATCTATGATTGTTGCGACTCACTCGAGTCTAGAAGGGCAGCTCGCCCAGCGCACCGACTTCTTCAGTAGATAATCTATAATCGAGATGCCGAAGCCTCCATCGCAGCAGAAGACCCTCGCCGATCGGATCGCGGATGCCCTGGCCGAGCGGATCGTGGCCGGCGAGCTGGCGCCGGACGCGCCGCTGCGCCAGGACCACATCGCCCATGAGTTCGGGTCCAGCCATGTGCCGGTGCGCGAGGCGTTCCAGCGCCTGCAGGCGCAAGGGCTCGCGGTCAGCGCGCCGCGGCGCGGCATGCGCGTGGCGCCGCTGGACGACCGGTCGATGCGCGAGGTAGTGGAGATCCGGGCGGCGCTGGAGGTGCTGGCGCTGCGCCATGCCGCCCGCCGGCTGACGCCGCTGCAGATCGAACGGATCGAGGAGGCGGTGACCGCCGGCGACCAGGCACGGTCCTTCGCCGAATGGGAGGCGGCCAACCGCAGCTTCCACCGCGAGCTGGTGGCGGCCTGCCGCATGCCGCGCCTGCTGGAGATGCTGGCGGAGCTGCAGCTGGCGAATTCGCGCTTCGCCTTCGCCGCCACCCGCTCGGCCGGCTGGCAGCCGCGATCGAACCACGACCACCGGCAGATCCTGGATGCCCTGCGGCGCGGCGCCGTCGATCAGGCCGCGGCGCTGCTGGGCCGGCACATCCAGACGCTGGAGCGGGCCGGAGGTCTCTCCGAGAGCCCGGCCCGTTGAGGCAGGGTCAGGCCCGGCGGCGCCGGCGGCCCTCGCGCTCGCCCCCGCC
>NZ_JANX01000250.1 GCF_000767795.1 Inquilinus limosus MP06
AGCTCGATATAGACCGGGCGCGGCCGGCCCAGAGTCATCCGCGCCAGGCTGAGATCGGCCACGGCGCGGGCCTGGGACGGGTCGACCACGGTGAGGGCGGAGGCGACCAGCCCCTCCATCGCCAGGCGCTGGTTGCGCATCTCGTGCAGCTCGCCGCGGCCGAGGCCGAGATCGCGGCGGGCGTTGACGGTGGACAGCACCACCATCGGCACGCTGTCGGAATAGGCCTGGCCGATGCCGGTGGCGGCGTTCAGCAGGCCGGGGCCGGTGATCAGCACGCAGATCGCCGGGCGGCCGCTGGCCCGGGCATGGCCGTCGGCCATGAAGGCGGCCCCCTGCTCGTGCCGCACGGCGACATGGCGCAGCCCGTTGCGGCCGAGGGCGCGGTACAGCTCCAGCGTGTGCACGCCGGGGATGCCGAAGGCGGTGTCCACGCCGCTGCGGGTGAAGGCGTCGATGATCGCCTGGGCGCAGTTGTCCGCCATGAAGCCTCTCCAGGATCGCGATTCGTTGCGGAGAGACTGCCGCGCCGGCGCGCCGATGACCACCCCCGGAACCGCCGGGGCAGGGCTTCCCCGCCCCGGTCAGGCCTTCCGATCAGGCGGTCGCCTCGACCAGCCGGCCGGCGGCCGGGCGCTGCCCGCGGCCGATCGCCAGCACCATGAAGGCGGCGCCGACGCAGATCACGCCGGCGATCAGGAAGGCCAGCAGATAGCCGTCCATGGCGGTGCGGATCACGCCGGCGCCGAAGGCGGCGGTGGCGGCGCCGACCTGGTGCGAGGCGGCGATCCAGCCGAACACCACCGGCGCATCGTCCTTGCCGAAGGCGTCGTTGGTCAGCTTCAGCGTCGGCGGCACGGTGGCGATCCAGTCCAGACCGTAGAACACCGCGAACACCGACAGGCCGTAGAAGGAGAAGCCGGAGAACGGCAGGTAGATCAGCGACAGGCCGCGCAGCCCGTAATACCAGAACAGCAGCCAGCGGCTGGAATAGCGGTCGGACAGCCAGCCCGAGGCGGTGGTGCCGATTAGGTCGAAGATGCCCATGGCGGCCAGGAGGGCGGCCCCGGTGGTGGCCGGGATGCCCTGGTCGATGCAGGCGGAGATCAGATGGGTGCCGATCAGCCCGTTGGTGGTCAGGCCGCAGACGAAGAAGCTGCCGGCCAGGAGCCAGAAGTCGCGCTTCCTCGAGGCCCGGCCGAGGATGCGGAAGGCGGTGAGGATCGGGTTGCCGGTGGCGGCGGCAGGGGCGGCGCCCGGCGCCTCGCCCAGCCGCGACAGGCCGACATCCTGCGGCCGCTCCGGCAGCAGCAGGAAGACGAGCGGGATCATCGCGGCGACCACGACGGCGACCACCCAGGCCACCGGCTGCCAGCCGAAATCCTCCGCCACTGCGGCCAGGATTGGCAGGAACACGAGGGAGCCGGTGGCGGTACTGGCGGTCAGGAGGCCCATGACCAGGCCGCGCCGCTCCTGGAACCAGCGGTTGACGATGGTGGCGCCGAACACCATGGCGGCGATGCCGCTGCCGAAGCCGACCAGCAGGCCCCAGGTCAGCACCAACTGCCATTCCTGCGTGATCAGGGTGGAACCGGAGACGGCGACGGCCAGCAACGCCAAGGCGAAGATGATGACGGGGCGGATGCCGAAGCGCTGCATCGCCGCAGCGGCGAAGGGTCCCATCAGCCCGTACAGAAAGATGTTGACGCCGATGGCGAAGGAAATGGTCTCGCGGCTCCAGCCGAAGGACTGTTCCAGCGGCACGATCAGCACGCTGGGCGTAGCCCGGACGCCCGCGGCGGCGAGCAGGACCAGGAAGGCGACCGCGGCCGCGATCCAACCGAAATGCATGCGGCCCGACACCAGGCGCGCGACGAGGGCGGTCATCGACGGGTTCCCTACAGCTTCGGCGGATGGTCCGTTGCGGCTGGACAACGGCTTCGATCCGGCCCAAATGTAACCGATCGGTTCGTCGGCTGCCAAGACGTACGAACCGGTCGGTCACATGTCAAGCCCGAGAGGTGGGACGATGGCGGAATCGAAGACGACCCGGGAAGCCGCGGCGCCGGACGGCACGGCGCCGAAGCGGGCGCGCGACCGGATCTTCGCGGTCGCCGACGAGCTGTTCTATCGCCAGGGCATCCGCGCGGTCGGGGTCGACGCCATCGCCAAGGAGGCGGGGGTGGCCAAGATCAGCCTGTACCGCGCCTTCCCGTCGAAGGACGACCTGATCGTCGCCTATCTCGCGGACCGCAACGCCGATTACTGGCGGCGCTGGGACCGCGCCTTCGCCAAGCATGAGGGCGACCCGCGGGCACAGCTGCGGGCGATGATGGAATACCTGGCCGACCGCACCACCGCGCCGGACTATCGCGGCTGCCCTTTCACCAACGACGCCACCGAGTTTCCGGAGCCGAGCCATCCCGGCCGCCGGGTATCGGAGGAGAACAAGCGCGAGCTGCGCCGCCGGATGCTGCGGCTGGCCGAGGCGCTGGGCGCGCCCGACCCGCAGACGCTGGCCGACGGGCTGGTGCTGCTGGTCGAGGGGGCCTATGCGATCAGCCAGACCCTGCGCGGCCGCGGCGGCCCCGGCCACGCCATCGTCTGGGCCGCCGAGGCGCTGGTCGACGCGCAGCTCGGGCGAGGCGAGACCACGCCGGATCCTTCATAAGCCTCTCTTCCCTCGCTCCCGGTAACAATCCCGATCTCCCCGCGAAGGACAGGGCGGGCCGGCGAACACCCGTCCGGCCGGTCGCAATCAGCATGGGGAGAAAGCGATGAGCTTCCGTGACGCGATCGACAGCGTGGGGGCCGGACCGGTGGTGACCCGGGTCCCGGATCCTCCGCCGCTCCCGAAGAAGAAGACCGATCTGTGGCGAGAGGTCCTCAAGCAACTGACGGGCGGCGAACCCGAGCCGTTCAAGACCATCGGCGAGGAGATCAAGCCGGGCCCGGCGCCGCGTGAAGAGGCGCATCCGCAGGAAGAGCTGCGCCGCATCTCCTAGGCAGGCATGGAGAGGCCGGAGATCCCGGCCTCTCCGGCTCAGAACATATTCTTCGGATCGAACACCAGAATGAAGCTGCTGTCCGGCCAGCCGCCGCTCGGCCTCGGCCAGGGCTGGCACAGCGGGTTCAGGACCGCGCGGCGGGCGGCCACCGCCCATTGCGGGTTGCCGCCGTCATCGATGACGGCGACGGCGCCAGGAGACACGGTGCCGTCCGGATTCACCCGGACCACGCGGAGCGCCACCTTCGACATCGGCTGGCCCTGAGGACCGACGTCCAGCACTGCCTGACCTTGTCCCGGATCGCGCCTTCGTCGCCGCGGGTGATCCTGCGGTCGGCCTGTTGCTGGACCGGCTTTGCGGCCGGTCCGGCCTGGGCGCAGCCACCGGCCGGCAGCAGCACCGCGGCCAGGCAGAGGAGTGCGCCTCTCACGATCGCAGCTCCAGCCCCAGCCGCTTCAGCTCCGCATCCCGCCGCGGCGCGTCGGAGGCGAGGAAGAACTCGTCCAGCTGCGGCGGCGCCACCCGGGTGGCGGACAGCATGGCGTGGGCCTGGCCGCGGTGGTGGATCTGGTGCTGGAACAGATGCGACAGGATGGCGGTGACGGTCTCGCGATGGGCGATGCCGTCGCGACGGTCGATTGCCACCACCCGGTCCAGCCCCGCCTCGTCGAGCCCGTCGCAGAAGCGCACCAGCTCGCGGTCGGTTTCGGCCTGGGCCGCGGCCAGGTCGATCGCGTCGGGATAGGGAATCGGGTCAACCCCGTGCCGCCGGCCGGGGCCCTTGAGGTCGGCCAGATAGGCGCGGTCGACCACCAGGATGTGGTTCAGGGTCCGCCGCAGCGACGGGAAGAAGCCGGTGCGCGGCGCCGCGAACTCCTCCGGCGACAGCCGCAGGCAGGCGGCGTGCAGCCGGGAATTGGCCCAGGCGTTGTTGCGGGCCATCAGGCGGAACTGCTCCGCCAGCGACGTCGCCATGCGCTCCTCCCTGTCGATCCTTGGGGACAGTCGACCTGCCCTCCCGCCCCGGATCAAGGGATAACTGGTGCGGTCCGCCGCGTCGTCCAGGCCGCCCCGCCGCGATCCGCCGACAATCCGCCGCAGCGCGCGGCTCTCGGTGATGCCCTAGGCTGGTCTCCCGGCAGCAACCAAGCGGGCCGGAGCGGTATGATCAGGCGCGATCCCTACAGTTGGCGGCAGGATCCGGCGGTGCCGTCTTTCCCGGACGACCGGCCGGTGATCGTGTTCGACGGGCATTGCATGCTGTGCTCCGGCTGGGCCCGGTTCATCGCCCGGCACGACACGGCGAAACGGTTCCGGCTGCTGCCGGCGCAATCCCCGACCGGCCGCGCGCTGTATGTCCATTTCGGCCTCGACCCCGAGGATTACGAGACCAACATTCTGCTGGCCGACGGCGTCGCCTGGCTGAAATCGGAAAGCGTGATCCGCACCGCGCTGCGGCTGGGCTTCCCCTGGTCGCTGGCGGCGGCGCTGCTGGTGCTGCCCTTCGGCTGGCGCGAGCGGCTGTACGGCCTGCTGGCCCGCAACCGCTTCCGCCTGTTCGGCCGCCGCGACAGCTGCATGCTGCCGGTGCCGGGGCAGGAGGACCGCTTCCTGACATGACCGATGGCCGGCTGCGGGTCCTCATCCTCGGCGGATACGGCACCTTCGGCGGCCGGCTGGCCCGGCTGCTGGCGCCGGAACCGGGGCTGACCCTGCTGATCGCCGGCCGGTCGCAGGCGAAGGCGGAGGCGTTCTGCCGGGCCCTGGACGGCGCGGCTGAGGCGGTGCCGCTGGCCTTCGACCGCGACGCCGCCGATGCCGCGCGGATCGCCGCCGTCGGGGCGGCGATCGTGGTCGACGCCACCGGTCCGTTCCAGGCCTATGGCGATGCGCCCTATCGGGTGGTCGAGGCCTGCATCGCCGCCGGCGCCGACTATCTCGACTTGGCCGACGGCGCCGATTTCGTCGAAGGCATCGGCCGTTTCGACGAGGCCGCCCGGAGGCGCGGCGTGGCCGTGCTGTCCGGCGTCAGCAGCTTCCCGGTGCTGACCGCGGCGGTGGTCCGGCACCTCGCCCGGGGCCTGGACCGGGTCGACAGCATAGAGGGCGGCATCGCCCCCTCGCCCTATGCCGGGGTCGGGCTGAACGTGATCCGCGCCATCGCCTCCTATGCCGGGCAGGAGGTGCGGCTGACGCGCGGCGGTGCGCCCGCCACCGGCCGGGCGCTGGTCGAGACCCGGTACTGGACCGTCGCGCCGCCGGGCCGGCTGCCGCTGCGCCGCACCCGCTTCTCCCTGGTCGACGTGCCCGACCTGCGGCTGCTGCCGGCGCTGTGGCCGGGGCTGCGCGAGATCTGGATCGGCGCCGGCCCGGTGCCGGCAGTGCTGCATCGCGGCCTCAACGCCCTGGCCCGGCTGGTTCGGATCGGCCTGATCTCGACCCTCCGGCCGCTGGCGCCGCTATTCCACACCGCCATCAACCGGCTGCGCCGGGGCGAGCATCGCGGCGGCATGATCGTCATCGTCCACGGCCGCGATGCCGACGGACAGCCGGTGGAGCGGTCCTGGCACATGCTGGCGGAGGGCGATGACGGGCCGCTGATCCCCTCCATGGCCGCCGCCGCGGTGATCCTGCTCCGGCTGCGGGACCTGCGCCCGGCGCCGGGAGCGCGGGCCGCCACGGAGGCGCTGGAGCTGGCGGATTACCAGCCGCTCTTCGCCGGGCGGGCGATCGTCCATGGCCGCCGCGAGGTCACGGCGGAGACGGCGCGGCAGCCGCTGTATCACCGCATGCTCGGCACGGCCTGGGCAGGCCTGCCGGAGCCGGTGCGGGCGATGCATGACCTCTCTGGAGACAAGCGGGTCGCCGGCCGGGCCGAGGTCGAGCGCGGTACCGGCTTGACGGCCCGGCTGGTGGCGGCGCTGATCGGCTTCCCCTCGGCCGGGCATGACGTGCCGGTCGCGGTGACGTTCCGCGTCCGCGACGGCGTCGAGACCTGGCAGCGCCGCTTCTCCGGCCGGTCCTTCTCCAGCACCCAGCAGGCCGGGCGCGGCCGGTCCGAGGGACTGCTGGAGGAGCGCTTCGGCCCGGTGCGGGTCGGTCTGGCGCTGGTGCTGGACGGCGACCGGCTGCGCCTGGTGGTGCGGTGCTGGAGCCTGCTGGGCCTGCCGATGCCGCTGGCCCTCGCCCCGGGCGGTGAGGCCTGGGAGACCGCGGCGGAGGGGCGGTTCCGCTTCCATGTCGAGATCCGCCACCCCTGGGCCGGCCTGATCGTCCGCTACCGCGGCTGGCTCGAGCCGGAGGGGTAGGACGCACTTCCCTTAATTGTCATCGCCGGGCTTGACCCGGCAATCCAGGAGCCCTCGGGAGCGGCATCGAGATTTCCTGGATCCCCGAGTCAAGCCCGGGGATGACAGATAACAGGGTATCGGCGGGAACCGTTCTCCTGCTTCACGTCACCGTTTGGCGCCGCTGGAACTCCGGCGCCTCAAACACCCGGTCCGCGATCACCTGCTCCACCGCCGCCACCGCGTCGAACACATCGGCGTAGCCGAGATAGAGCGGGGTCAGGCCGAAGCGCATCACGTCCGGCGCCCGGAAGTCACCGATCACGCCGCGGGCGATCAGCGCCTGCATCACAGCATAGCCCTGGTCGTGGCCGATCGAGACATGGCTGCCGCGCCGGGTGCCGTCGCGCGGGCTCTCCAGCCGGCAGCCGAGCCGCTCCAGCCGCTCGTCGAACAGCGCGATCAGCAGGTCGCCCATGGCCCGCGCCTTGGCCTCGACCGCTGCCATGGTGACGCCGTCATAGGCGTCGAGCGCCGCCTCATAGGCCGCCATCGACAGCATCGGCGGGGTCGAGCACAACATCCGGCGGATGCCCTCGGCCCGGGCGAACTCCTCGGTGAAGGCGAAGGGCTCGGCATGGCCGAACCAGCCGGTCAGGGGCTGGTCCACCGCCGCCAGGTGCCGTTCGGCGACGAAGAGATGACCGGGCGCCCCCGGCCCGCCATTGAGGAACTTGTAGCCGCAGCCGATAGCGAAATCGGCGCCGGCCCGGTTCAGTTGCACATCGACCGCGCCGCTGGAATGCGCCAGGTCCCACAGGATCAGCGCGCCCTTGCCATGGGCGGCCGCGGTCACCGCCGCCATGTCCTGGCGCTCGGCGCTCTTGAAATTGACCTCGGACAGGGTGGCGACCGCGGTGTCGCCGTCGATCGCCGCCGCCACCTGCCCGGCCAGGACGCGGCGGACGCTGCAGCCCATCAGCCGGGCGACGCTGTCGACGACATAGAGGTCGGAAGGAAAGTTGCCGGCCTCGGCCACGATGACCTTGCGGTCCGGCCGCATCCGGCAGGCGGCGACCAGCAGCTTGAACAGGTTGATCGAGATCGCGTCGGTGACCGTGACCTCATGCGCCGCGGCGCCGATCAGCTGCGCCGTCTTCGCCCCAGCGCGTTGCGGCGAGGCGTACCAGCCGGCGCTGTTCCAGGAGCGGATCAGGCCCCGCCCCCATTCCTCCGCCACCGTTGCCCCGACCCGTTCGGCCACGCCGCGCGGCAGGGCGCCGAGCGAGTTGCCGTCGAAATAGAGCACGCCGTCCGGCAGGGTGAAGCGGTCGCGGCAGGGACGCAGCGGGTCGTCGCGGTCGAGGGCCTCGCAGTGGGCGCGGTCGATGGTCATCGGCTCTGCGCCAGCCGCAGCACGGCGTCGAAGACCGGAGTGCCGTGATGGCCGATCTGCTCGACCACGTTGAAATGATGCGTGCCCGGAACCGCGATCGGCGACCGGGCCAGGCCCGGCCAAGCCGCCGCCATCAGCGCCGACTGGCGGTGGAACTCCGCCGGCTCGTCGCCGCCGACCAGCAGCTCCAGCGGCACGCCGGGCGCCGGCTGCGGCGCCTCGTGCAGGCTCCAGCCCGAGGCCTGCTCCGGCGTCAGTCGGATCAGCTCGTTCATGCTGGTGCGCAGCAGCGGCCGCAGGTCGAACACGCCGGAGATCGACAGACCGCCGGCGAAGGGCGCGGAAGGCAGCCCGCGCACCGCCCAGTCCGTCGCCAGCATCGCGGCGGTGAGATAGCCGCCGGCGGAATGGCCGCTGACGATCAGGCATTTCCGCTCGGCCTCGTCCAGCGGCGTCGTCCAGGCGAAGGCGATGGCGCGGCGGCAGCTTTCGGCGATGCCGGCGACCGTTGTCTGCGGGCACAGCGGATAGTTCAGCACCACCGTGGTGAAGCCGGCCGGCACCAGCGAAGCGGCCGCCCAGGACACCTCGTCCTTCGAGGAGGCGCGCCAGTAGCCGCCATGGATGAACACCACGGCGCCGCGCGGCCGGTCGGCGCGGAACAGGTCCAGCGTCTCGCGCGGGTCGGCGCCATAGGCGATGCCGGCCCGGTGCGGCAGCCGCGCCCTTGTGGCCGCCGCGGTCTCCAGCCAGCGGCCGAACACGGTGGCGATGTCCGGCACCGTGACCCGCGGGTTGTACTCCCGCTCGCACCAGTCCGGGTCGTCGTAGCGGAGGGTGGTCATCGGCTGCCTCGCGCCTGCACCCAACCGAGTTCCCCCTCCCCTCGCGGGAGGGGGCTGGGGGGAAGGGGTTGTCGAAGCCGGCACAGGCGAGCCAGACGGCAGATCTTGCTGCCGGCCC
>NZ_JANX01000251.1 GCF_000767795.1 Inquilinus limosus MP06
GCCGGCGCCCGCGGCCCGATCTATGCGGCGCTGGCCGGCGACCTGGCGGTCGCGGCCACGAAATCGGCAGCCGCGGCCTGGACCGGCGGCTCCGCCATGCTCAGCGAGGCGATCCATTCCGCCGTCGATCCCGGGAGGCTGATGAAGGCCTATCCGGGCATCACCCGCGTCTTCCTGCGGCCCAGCCCACCCTCGACGCCGCCGGGTCCCTGACAAGTCCGCTACCCGGCAACGCCGGTCTGCTGGCGAAGATGGTCTCGAGCCCGGCCGAGGCGGGAGCGGACGGTGCCGATCGGAATGTGGAAGGCGTGCGCCGCCTCCTCATAGGAATCGCCGTTGATCGCGACCGCCTCGACCAGCTCACGGTGATGCCGCTGCAGGCCGTCGATGGCCTTGCCGAGCCGGATAAGGTCGAGGACATCCTCCTGGCTCGGCGGCTGCGGCCCGTCGAAATCCTCGGCGGGGACCGCGATCAGCCGGCCACGGCGCTCGAACTGCGACAGGAACACCCGCTTCATGACCACGGAGAGCCAGCCGGCGATGTTGGTGCCCGGCGTCCAGAGATGGAACTTGTTGTAGGCGCGCAGCAGCGTGTCCTGCAGCAGGTCCTCCGCGTCCGCCCGGTTCCGGGTCAGCGATCGCGCATAGCGCCGAAGCTCGCAGATGACGGGGGCGACGACGGTCGTGAAATCGGCGCGGCCCGAGGCGCAGTCCTGGTCCGGCATGGAATTTCCCTTCAAGGCTTGAGCCGCCGGCCGTCTCTTTCAGCGAAGCGGTTCGTGGCGGCAACTTATTCGAGGAACATAAGAACAAACCTCGAATCGAAAACTTCGTTCCGATATTTAATTTATTAGCAAATGATAGACTTTATCTTGGATAACAAATGTTTATCTGACGCCTTTTTCTGCGACCGATCACGAGGAGTAAAGAATTCGCCGGAACCGCCTCAGGCATCCCCGCATTCAGCAGGAAGACCCCACCATCCGATGGATCGCAGCGCCATGACCGTCATCCGCCTTCCCGATCGCCAGCGTCCCGAGCCTGAGCATGTGTCCTGCGACCAGTGGGGGCGTCCGATGTTCCGCTTCGTCGTCGAATACCCGCATCTGCGGACGCAGTCGGGGATGGAACGGGTCTGGACCGCGACGATCTGGGCCTATGACCAGGAGGATGCGGAGGCGCGCCTCGATGCGATCCGCGCCTCCGGCCGGTTGGCCGGTCAGGTTCTCGAAACGGGGGCTTGGTGACGGGAGGCGTTGCGGGCTCGGTCAGGCCTGCGGCTTCGCCTCCGGCTTGAGCCGGCCGGGTTCGTGCCGGCCGAAGGTCCCGAAGGCCTAATCCCGCTTCCGAGCGGGCCGGTTTTGACGGCCGGGTTCCCGGCCATCGCCTCGCACCCGCCCGGGAACGCGACGCGCTGGACGGCCATTGGCACGGCAGACGCCGAGGGCGGGAGCCGCAGACCATGCCGGAGCAGACGAACAGGACACATCCGACGACGCAGCAGCTGCTGCGCGACATCAACCGGGGCCTGACCGGGGACAAGATCGCGGCCCAGGATCCGGCCGCGGCCCCGCTCGGCACCGATGACGAGGCGGCGGGAATGCCGCCCTCCCCGGAGGAGGTCGGCGATGCGCGCGAGCGCGAGGCGATCGGGCGCCCGCCGGACATGTCGCTCATGCGGGGCGATCAGGGCGTCGATCGCCGCCGGGCGCCGGGAAGCCTCATGCACGTCTCGGCGCTGGCGGCCGTCCTGGCGCTGCTGCTGGCCGTGGCGCTCGCCCTCGGCCTGCTGGGGCTCGCCTGACCGCGGCGAAGACCCGAGGTCCGAGGCAGGCCGTTCAGCGGGGATCATTCGAGGAGGTATGGTCATGGCATCCTGGAACGGCACCTGGCGCAACCAGTACGGCTCGATCGTCGTCATCGAGGACGACAGCGGCGGCGTCATCCGCGGCAGGTTCCGCACGGCCCTGGAGGACAGCAGCTTCTTCGGGCAGGACGTTCCGATCCGCGGCGCCGCCTGCGGCGACGTCATCGGCTTCACCGCCGCCGCTGACGGAAGGGCCGGACCGGCCGCAGTCAGCTATACCGGGCTGCTCAGGGACGGCAAGATCGAGACCCTCTGGCACACCGTCGCCGGTCGCACCCTGACCGCGACCAGGGAAGGCGCGCCGGCCGAGATCCGGGAGGTCGGGGCCTGGCGCGCCTTCGGCACCAGCCTCGACACGTTCGAGCGCGTCGGCTGAGCCGTCGCGTCAGCGCGGGAGCAGGCTCCGCGCCGCGGCGACCACCGCGTCGGGCGCCTCCCGCGGCACGAAATGGCCGACATCCTCGAGGACCGTGCGCTCATAGCCGCCGCGGAAGAAGCTGTCCTTGCCGGCAGAGGTCTCCGGCAGGTTGTCGCCGTCCCGGGCGCCATGCAGCACGATCGTCGGGATGCCGATCGGCGGCGACCTGGACAGCCGGTCCTGCAACGCCTCATGCTCCGGCGCGCCGGTCGCCTCGCCCCAGCGCTGCAGATAGGCGTGGATGCTGATCGGCGCCCAGTCGGGATTGTCCCAGGAGGCGGCGCTGGCCTGGAATTCCTCCTCGGCAAAGCGCCAACCGGGTGACCAGCTTTCCCAGAGATAGCGGCACAGGCGCCGCCGGTCGGCCTCCATCGCCTCGCGCCCCGCCCTCGTCGCCACCAGCCACTCGTACCAGTAGGCCTTGGCCAGCTCGTATGGCATCTCGCGCACCGGCTGGCCGGTCGCATAGCCCGCCGACATCGCCACCAGGCCCCGCAGGCGCTGCGGAAACGCTGCGGCGACGGCATAGCCGGCCCGGGCGCCCCAGTCATAGCCGACGACCAGCGCATCACGCAGGTCGAGCCCGTCGATGAAATCGGCGAGATCCTGGCCGAGCGCCGCGATGGCGCCGCTGCGCATCGTTCCGGCGGACAGGAACCTCGTCGGGCCGACACCGCGCAGATAGGGCGAGAGGACCCGGTACCCGGCATCCGCCAGCTGCGGCGTGACCCGATCCCAGCACCGGACATCGTCCGGCCAGCCATGGGCCAGGACGACCGGCATGCCGTCGGCGGGGCCGGCTGCTTCGAAGGCGATGTCGAGATGGGACGTCCTCAGCTGCTGGATCGTCGGCATGAGGAGCTCCTGATCGCGAGCGCGCAGGGCGCCGGGGTCGGCTTTAGCGGACGTTCGGACGGGAAATCCCGCCCAGCGCCTCCCCGGCCGCGCCGTCACCCGTCATCGCGACATCGCCGAGCGAGAGAATGCCGACCAGCCGCTTGTCGCGGTCGACCACCGGCAGGCGGCGAAGCTGGACATCGCCCATATTGTGGCTGACCTCGCCGAGATCCTGGTCCGCGAAGCAGTATTTGACGTCACCGGTCATGACGTCGGCGATCCTGGCCTCGGGGCCCAGCCCCTTCGCCACGCCGCGGGTGGCGATGTCGCGGTCGGTGATCATCCCGACCAGGCGGTCGTTGTCCCCGACCGGCAGGGCGCCGACGTCCAGGCTGGCCATCGCCTGGGCGGCCTCCCGGATCGTCTCGCGGGGGTTCGCGACATGCACGTCGCGCGTCATCGCGTCGCTGACTCTCATGCGAGCCTCCTCACTCTGGAAGGCAGGACGGCCGGATCTCATGCCACGGAAGCTCCGGCCGGCCTGCCGGGCTGAAGATGCCGTCGGCCCGCGCTCACGGGCGTCGAGCCATCTTCACGAGTCAATGGAACTGATCCGCATCGGTTCCGGAGGCGCCCCGAAACTCAGGCGCGGCGAGCCAATACCGCAAAGATCAAAGACCGGAACCGCTATTACTTATCAAATGATAAAAATTGATCAGTGATGCGATGCGGCTCGTTGCCTTTCGCTGCAGCAGCCTCTACCGTCCTCGATGCTGTCGATCGCACCTTATTGATGGCGAACGACGATGGCTTCGACAGAGGGACGCCGCATGGGTGGTGGTCTGCCGGACTCCGCCGAACCCGAATTCCGGGTGACGCGGTTCAAGCTCGGGCGGCTTGCCGACGAGCTGCAATGGCAGGCGCTGCTGCGGACCCTCCCGGTGGCGGTCTATATGACCGATGCCGAGGGGTGGATCACCTTCTGCAACGATGCCGCGATCCGGTTGTGGGGCCTGGCTCCGGAGATCGGCAAGGCGCGGTACAACGGCGCGTGGAAGCTGTTCCGGCCGGACGGCACCCCGCTTCCCCATGACGAGGGGCCGCTGGCGCTGTCGTTGCGGGAGCGGAAGCCGGTCCTGGGAGTGGACACGATCGCCGAGCGGCCCGATGGCAGCCGGGTGCATTTCATTCCCTATCCGACGCCGCTGTTCAGCGCCACGGGCAGGCTGACCGGCGCGGTCAACATTCTGATCGACATCACCGGCCGATACCAGGCCGAGCTGACCGCGCAGCGCCTGGCAGCCATCGTGGAATCCTCCGATGACGCCATCCTGGCGAAGGATCTCGACGGCATCATCACGGCCTGGAACGCCGGCGCGCAGAAGCTGTTCGGCTATGCCCCGGAGGAGGTGATCGGCAAGCCGATCACGATCCTGATCCCGCTCGACCGGCATGACGAGGAACCCCGCATGCTCGCCCGGATCCGGGCCGGCGAGCGCATCGGCCGGTTCGAGACCGTGCGGCGCCGCCGGGACGGCACCCTGGTCGAGGTCTCGCTGTCGGTATCGCCGGTCAAGGATGCCGACGGCCGCATCGTCGGCGCCTCGAAGATCGTGCGCGACATCACCGAGCAGCGGCGGGCCCGGGAACGGCAGGTGCTGCTGCTGCGGGAGATGAGCCACAGGGTGAAGAACCTGTTCACGCTCGCCGGCGCCGTGGTGACCCTCAGCGCCCGGTCCAGCGCCTCGGTCGAGCAGCTGACCGAGGCCGTCCAGAGCCGGCTCGGCGCCCTCGCCCGGGCGCATGAGCTGACCCTGGCCGACATCGGGCGCGAGAAGGCCGCCACCCCCACCTCGCTGCACGCGCTGGCCCGTACCATCGTCTCGCCTTATGAGGAGGCGCCGGGACGGCGGGTGGCGATCTCCGGGCCTGACCTCCCCGTCGAGGGTCATGCCGTGACCGGCCTGGCGCTGGTGTTTCACGAGTTCGCGACCAACGCGGCGAAATATGGTGCCCTGTCCATGCCGGACGGGCAGGTGCGGATCGCCGTCGCGGTCGAGGCGGAGCGGCTTCGCCTGGACTGGCTGGAACGCGGCGGGCCGCCGATCGAAGCGGCGCCCGAGACCTCCGGCTTCGGCACCTGGCTGGCGGACGGCACGATCAAGGGCCAGCTGAAAGGGGAGTTGAGCCGGCGCTGGCATCGCGACGGGCTGGTCATCGGGATCTCCTTGCCTCTGAGCCAGCTCGGCTCGTCATAGGAATCCGCAGGCCATGCCGGTGTCGGCCGGCATGTGCAGGAAGAAGCGTTCGAACGCTTCCAGCCCGCCGGCCGAAGCCGTGCATACCATGGGGCTCGCCCCGGTCGGGCCGGTCGGAACCCTGGAGGCGGCGATCGCCCTCGCCGAGACGCAGCATCTCGACGGTGCCCTGCTCGATGTCAGGCTGCGGCGCGGGATGCGGGTCTAGCCGGTCGTCGAGATCCTGTGGCGCCGCCGGATTCCGTTCTGCGTCATGACCGCCTATTCCGACGACCAGATCGAGGGCATGCCCGCGGAGGCCGTCCTGCGTCCCCGACAGACGGCAAGCAGGACAGCTGGCTCCGGCTTGACCACCCGGCTTGAGCCCCTTGCCGTTCCTTCCGGTGCCTGGACTGGTCCGGGTCGGGGCCTTGCCCTGAGCTTCTAACCTCCTGATCGGTTGAAAAACGCGATCTGCCCCTCCATTCGGAGGGTGACGCCTCCTGGCGCCGATGGTCGTATGGCGAGCCCACCGCGGTCCGGCCGCGGCCCGGGACGCGCCCACTCCCGGATGCGCGCGCATCGGTCCTGACTCTCCCCGCCGATCCGGTTCGGCGGGACACCCCGGATCGCGGAGCGTGCTGTTTGCGGGCCGGGAGTGGGCGTCGACCCTCTCGCGATTTCAACCGAACGGATTTCACCCATGGCCACCTATACCGGTACCGAAGGCGCCGACACGCTGATCGGCGACGGCGATACCCTGTACGGATTCCGCGACAGCCTCTACGGCCTCGGCGGCAACGATACCCTCTATGGCCGCCTGGCCTCCGATTTCGTCCTCGGCGGCGAGGGCGCCGACCGGGTCGACGGCGGCTTCCAGGGCGACGTGCTGATGGGGGATGACGGCAACGACACCATTCTCGGCGGTTCCGGCACCGACACCGTCACCGGCGGCGCGGGCGCCGACTACATCCGCGCCGGCACCGGCAACGACATCCTCATGATCGACGACCTGGCCGACGCCGTCGGCGACCAGATCGACGGCGGGCTCGGCTTCGACATGCTCATGCTCGACTACTCGGCCCAGGCGACGCGGGTGTCACTCAGCGCGGTCGACCCGGCCATCGGCCGCACCCTGCCGATCGGCGCGGTCATCCTGGGCATCGAGCAGTTCTATGTCACCGGCACCGATTTCGCCGACGGGATGGCCGGCGGCCGCTGGACCGACCTCTTCCTCGGCGGCGCCGGCAACGATGTGCTGATGGGCGGCGGCGGCGCCGACCAGCTGGACGGCGAGGACGGCAACGACATCCTGGAAGGTGGTGACGGCTTCGACGTGCTGACCGGCGGAGCCGGCGCCGATTCCGCGCGCGGCGGTAATGGCTGGGATTTCATCTGGGGTGATGAAGGGGCTGATTCCCTGGCCGGCCAGTCCGGGAACGACACCATCAACGGCGGCGATGATGCCGACGTGATCGACGGCGGCGAGCAGAACGACACCCTGTCGGGCGATACCGGCGACGACAGGCTGATCGGCGGCAATGGCGACGACATCCTGGAGGGCGGCCTCGGCGCCGACCTGATCTATGCCGGGGCCGGCAACGACACCGCGATGGTGGAGATCGGCCAGGGCGCCGACCAGATCGACGGCGGCGCCGGCATCGACCGCCTGATGGTCACGGGCGTCACCGGGAACTTCATCGCCGAGGCCCCGACGGTGCTCGGCCGGCTGTCCGACGGCACCCGCTTCGTCGGCTTCGAGGCCTATTCGATCACCGGCACCGCCGCCGCCAACGGCTTCCGCGGCCATGCCGGGGACGACGTGCTGGAGGGTGAAGGCGGCAACGACACGATCGGCGGCATGGCCGGAAACGACGTTCTCGACGGCGGCACCGGCGTCGACCTGCTGGACGGCGGCGACGGCGACGACATGCTGATCGCGGGCAATGGCGGCGCCGACACTCTTCGCGGCGGCGCGGGAATCGACATGGTCGAGATCGACCGCGGCGACGCCTCCGCCGGGCTGACCTTCGCCTTCGCCGGCCGCACCGCCACCCTGTCCGACGGCACGGTGATCAGCGACGCCGAGATCTTCGACATCACCACCGGCTCGGGCAACGACAAGCTCACCGCCGGGGCGGCGCTGCAGGTCAGCTTCGACGGCGGCGCCGGCAACGACACCCTTACCGGTGGCGTCGGGGCTGATGTCCTGGACGGCGGCGCCGGCAACGACACGGTCACCGGCGGCGACGGCGACGACACACTCCGCGACGGCGACGGCATCAACGTCCTCAATGCTGGCAATGGCGACGACGAGATCGATGTCGATATCAAGACCGCCGGCGCCGACACCACCATCGCCGCCGGCGCCGGGGATGACGAGATCTACGTCACCATCAACGGCACCGGCCCCACCGTGGTGGTCCGCATCGATGGCGGTGCCGGCACGGACTACGCCTGGATCGACCGCAACGACCTCAATGTCGATATGAGCTTCACGCTGTCGGCCGACACCAAGCTGGCGAATGGCGGCGTCATCCTGCGCAATGTCGAGCGCGTCCATATCGAGACTGGGTCGGGCAACGACCGGCTCACCGGCGGCGCGCTGGACGACGAATTCAAGGCCTTCGCCGGCAACGATGTGCTCTCCGGCCTCGGCGGCAACGACACGCTCTTTGGCGGCGAGGGGGCCGACACCCTGTCGGGTGGCGACGGCGACGACGTGCTCTGGGCCCGCGACGGCCTCGCCGACGCCTCCGCCGACACGCTGGACGGCGGCGCAGGCAACGACGATCTGCACATCAACAAGGGCGACACCGCCGCCGGCGGTACGGGTAACGACCGGGTCTTCGTCGACTTCTGGGAGGAGACGGCCGGGGTGACTTTCACCTTCGGCACCGGCACGGTGAACGTCAACGCCACCACCCGCTTCAGCGGCATGGAATCGCTGGAGTTCGAGGGCAGCCGCGGCAATGACACCGTCACCGGCGGCGCGCTGGCCGACCGGCTGGAGGGCAATGGCGGCAACGACATCCTCCGCGGCGGCGCCGGCGATGACATGCTGTCCGACGGGGCCGGCGCCGACCAGCTGGACGGCGGTGCCGGGAATGACAACTTCACCCGCGAGGACGGGGCCGGCCGGGCCGTCGACCGCTTCGTCGGCGGCGACGGCATCGATACCCTGTCCTTCCAGGGCGACATCAACCTGTCCGCCATCGTCGACCTGGCCGACAACAGCCGGAACGACGGGCTGGCGAAAGGACTGATCCTGTCGGGCT
>NZ_JANX01000252.1 GCF_000767795.1 Inquilinus limosus MP06
GGGCTGCAGCAGGTCGGAACACGGCCGCCGACGCACGTCCGGTCCTCCCGCCCGGCCGCGAGGGCGGCCGGCGGCCTCAGGCATCGGGCAAGCTTTCCCCTGCCGATTGAAGGACATATCGCGCCTTGGTCCAGTCCTCGACCGGGACCATCAGGCGGCGCGGCAAGATGCCCAGGCTTCCTTCCAGCACCGATGTGTGCATATCAAGGATGACACTTTCGATGCGCGCGTCGGCCAGCAGGGCCGTCAGGAAGGACAGCCGGACCGGGTCATTGGTTCGCAGAAGCTCTTTCACGGGGCCGATTTCTCGTCTATGCAGCGCACACAAGGGTCATGGTGACACAATCCGGTTCGGATCGCTGCCCTGCTGCAGGCCGGCGCCGGAGATCGGACGATGGATGTTGAGGAGCCGGGCTTGACCGCCAGTCTTGGAGCGACGAGAGCCGAGTCCCTGCCGCCGGAGCCGACCGCCGACGCCGGCGCGCTCGACCGCCTGACCGCCCTTGTCGCAGCGGATCTCGAGGCGGTCAACGCCCTGATCCTGCAGCGAATGCAGAGTTCGGTCGAGCTGATCCCGCAGCTGGCCGGCTATCTGATCGCCTCGGGCGGCAAGCGCATCCGGCCGGTGCTGACCCTGGCCTCAGCCCGGCTGTGCGGCCATCGCGGCCAGCGCCATGTCGGCCTCGCCGCCGCGGTCGAGTTCATCCACACCGCCACCCTGCTGCATGACGACGTGGTCGACGAGAGCGACCTGCGCCGCGGCCAGGCGTCGGCGAATGTCGTGTTCGGCAACCAGGCCAGCGTGCTGGTCGGCGACTTCCTGTTCTCCCGCGCCTTCCAGGTGATGGTCGAGGACGGGTCGCTGGAGACCCTGCGCATCCTGGCCAACGCCTCGGCGGTGATCGCCGAGGGCGAGGTGCTGCAGCTGTCGGCGGCGCACGACACCGTGACCAGCCGCGACACCTATCTGCGGATCATCCGCGCCAAGACGGCGGAGCTGTTCGCGGCGGCCTGCGAGATCGGTGCCGTGGTGGCCGACCGCAGCCCGGCCGAATGCGCCGCCATGCGCGACTTCGGCACCGAGCTCGGGATCGCCTTCCAGATCGTCGACGACGTGCTGGACTATTCCGCCCGCCAGGCCCGGCTGGGCAAGACCATCGGCGACGATTTCCGCGAGGGCAAGATCACCCTGCCGGTGATCCTGGCGGTGGAGCGCGGCAGCGACGAGGAGCGCGGCTTCTGGCGCCGGACGCTGGAGGACGGCGAGCAGGCCGAGCAGGATCTCGACCACGCCGTGGCCCTGCTGCAGCGTCACGGCGCGCTGGCCGACAGCATGGCGGCCGCGCGGAGCCATGCCGAGAATGCCATCCGGGCCATCCGCCTGCTGCCCGCTTCGCCGATGCGCCAGGCGCTGGAGGACGTGGTCGATTTCGTGGTCGAGCGGGATTTCTGACGGAACTGCGACACAGGCCTTGCAGGCCCCCGCCAGTCTCGCTATAAGCCCATCCGCCGGTGCAGACGGAGTGTAGCTCAGCCTGGTAGAGCGCTACGTTCGGGACGTAGAAGCCGGAGGTTCGAATCCTCTCACTCCGACCATTTCCAGACCGGTTCTAACGGCGCCCTCCCGAGGCGCCGTTCTTGTTTCCGGAATCCCTCTCCAGGAAAGAGGCCGGCTCCAGCGGCTTCCGGCCGGCGGCGGCATTCCCGCGCCGCCGCCGGCGTTCTTCAGACGAGCTCGGCCATCGCGGAAGCGTCGAAGCCGCGCAGGGCGTCCGAGTTGCCGGCGCGCACTTTCGCCGCCCAGTGCGGATCGCTGAGGAGCGCCCGCCCGACCGCGATCAGGTCGAACTCGTCGCGCTCCATCCGCTCGATCAGCCGGTCCAGGCCGGCCCTCGGCGAGCTCTCGCCGCTGAACGCGGCCATGAAGTCTCCCGACAGCCCGACCGAGCCGACGCTGATCGTCGCGGCCCCGGTCACCTTTTTCGCCCACCCCGCGAAGTTGAGGCCGTGCTCGCCATCGATCTCCGGGAACTCCGGCTCCCAGAAGCGACGCTGCGAGCAATGCAGGGCATCCGCACCGGCCTCGACCAGCGGCCGCAGCCAGGCGGCCATCTCGTCAGGCGTCTCCGCCAGGCGGGTGGCGAAATCCTGCTGCTTCCATTGGCTGAGCCGGATGATGATCGGGAAGTCAGGCCCGACAGCGGCCCGCACCGCCGCGATGATCTCGGCGGCAAAGCGCGAGCGCTCGCCGATGGTGGCACCACCATAGCGGTCCCCGCGGCGGTTGGTGCCTGCCCAGAAGAACTGGTCGATCAGGTAGCCATGCGCGCCGTGCAGCTCGACCGTGTCAAAACCGAGCCTCCTGGCCTCCGCCGCCGCCTTCGCGAAGGCCGCGATCGTGTCGGCGATCGCCGCATCGCTCATCGCGACCCCGCGCTCCACCCCGGGCGCATCGAGGCCCGACGGGCTCTCGACCGGGGCGTCGGCCGTCCAGTCCGTGAGGAAGCTCTTGACCGCGCCGGTGTGCCAAAGCTGGGGGCCCATCCGGCCGCCGGCGTCATGCACGGCGTCGATCACGCCCCGCCAGCCATCCAGGGCGGCGTCGCCATGGAAGAACGGGATACCGGGATCGTTTCGCGATGCCGGGCGATCGACCACTGTCCCCTCGGACAGGATCAGGCCGACGCCACCTTCGGCGCGCCGGCGGTAATAGGCCGCATTGGCCGGGCCGGGCACGCCGCCGGGCGCGAAGGAGCGTGTCATCGGCGCCATGACGATCCGGTTCGGCAGCGCCAGCGACCGCAGCCTGAAGGGACGGAACAGGGCATCCGGGGAGGAGGTGACCATGCGAAACAGCTCCATTGTGGCAGGAGCCGGATAGGTATACATCGGAAACCTAGCGTCAATTACGCACCTTGAATCGCCCAGGTATCGTCGAGGAAACCATGTCCTGTGAGCGCCAGCGCTTCGTGGTCGATTGCCCCAGCCGCCTGCTGTTCGATCAGATCGCGGACAAATGGTCGATGATGGTCCTCACGGTGCTCGACCCCGGGCCGATGCGCTTCAATGCGATCAAGCGCCATCTCGAGGGGGTGACGCAGAAGGCGCTCACGCAGTGCCTGCGGCGGCTCGAGCGCAACGGCCTGGTATCGCGGCGCGTCATCCCCGTCTCGCCGGTGGCGGTGGAGTATGAGATCACCCCGCTCGGCCGTTCGCTTCAGCACCCGTTCAAGGCGCTCTACGCCTGGATGCTCGACCATCTCGAGGAGGTCGACGAGGCGCGCAGGATCTTCGATGAGCGCAGCCTGCCGGGCTACGAGACGGTCTCCCGGATCCCGACGACCTCCTGATCCCGCGCCATGGGCGCCTGATCGTCACGGGACGACCGAACAAGTTTCCATCGCCTCCCTGATGAATTAGACTGACAGAATCGCGACGACGCACTCGTCCAAGTGGCGTGCGCAGCGGAATTGGCATTGCTCTCGCAAATGTCCCGCCCGTCGCTGAGGAGCTTCATACCCTCCGCCGCGTCGCATTTGTGCGGGATGACCGACGTCTTCTCGCCAGAGCAACGCGAAAATTCGCCGATGATGGAGAGAACGGGACAGTGACAGCCGATCTGCAATTCGATCATTTCAACACGATTGCACTGAAGGTATTCGCATTGCTCTACGGGGCATTCCCCAATCCGGTCGACCTTAATTTCGACGATCTTGGCCTGTTGCATGACGATGAATTGCCGCAGACGGAATTGGCGTACAACACGACCTACTGGCTCGAGCAGAACGGCCTGCTGACCGTCACGAACTACTACAACGATCGCCCGAGGGAGATTACGGAGGCGCTCGAAGTCAGGCTGTCGATGCAGGGGCTGATCGCGCTGCAGGAGGTCCCGAGCTCTACCCCGTCCGGCAAGACGCTCGGCGAGCAGATGGTGGATGTCGCGAGCGCCGACAGCCGCGACGCACTGCAGGACAAGGCCTCCGGCCTGGTCAGCGGCCTCTTGACGGCCTTCAGGCCCCGATAGTCCGGCGACAAGGCGGGGCGCCTGAGCGGATAACGCCTCGCCACGCGAAGGCCTGCACTCGCCTCACCCTGATCGATCCGGGCGGCTCACGCCGCGCGCCAAACAGTTGCGAAGCACCCGGCTTCGACACCCATTCACTCTTACCCAGCACTTAGATCCGAATGATACGAAAATAACGAGTATTTCCTTTTAATTGATTCACTCCATAATTCCAAGGTTTAGAACAAATATTAACGATATCGAAACAATTTGGGACAACCGGGTTGCACTCTGCGGCATGATGCTTTACGAACCCTGGAATGATCGATGAAATGACTGAGTCGGGCGGCGCCGTCGCCGAGAGCGGCGCCATGCCCGATGCTGCCCCGAAGATCGCCATCGAGGGCCTCTACAAGATCTTCGGAACGCGCGTGGCTGAGGCGATCCCGATGGTCGAGGCTGGCCGGGACAAGGCCGAGATCCGCAGCCGGACCGGCTGCACCGTCGGGGTGAACGATGCCCGGTTCGAGATCCGCGAAGGCGAGATCTTCGTCGTCATGGGCTTGTCAGGATCCGGCAAGTCGACGCTGCTGCGGCTGATCAACCGCCTGATCGAGCCGACGATCGGCCGCATCGTGATCGATGGTCAGGATGTGACGAAGATGTCGAGGCGCGACCTGATCGCGCTGCGGCGCCGCGACATGAGCATGGTGTTCCAGACCTTCGCCCTGCTGCCGAAGCGCACCGTGCTGGACAACACCGCCTTCGGCCTCGAGGTGGCCGGCGTGGGCGAGGCGGCACGGCACCGGCGAGCACGGGAGGCCCTGGCCGCGGTCGGGCTGGACCGCTATGCCGACAGCCTGCCGTCCGAGCTATCCGGAGGGATGAAGCAGCGCGTCGGGCTGGCCCGGGCGCTGGCGTCGGAGCCCACCATCCTGCTCATGGACGAGGCCTTCTCCGCCCTCGACCCCCTGATCCGGGCCGAGATGCAGGACGAGCTGCTGCGCCTGCAGGCCGAGCATTCGCGGACCATCGTCTTCGTCAGCCACGACCTCGACGAAGCAATGCGGATCGGCGACCGGATCGCCATCATGCAGGACGGCATGGTGGTCCAGGTCGGCACCCCGGAAGAGATCGTGACGAAGCCGGCCAACGACTATGTGCGGTCGTTCTTCCGCGGCGTCGACGTGACCCGGGTGTTCACCGCCGGCGACGTCGCCCGGCAGACTCGGATCGCCCGGGTCGAGCGGCCGGACGTGAAGGCCGATGCCGCGCTGGAGCGCCTGCGCCGCCATGACCAGGAGGTCGCCGTCGTGACCGACCGCGCCCGGCTCTATCAGGGAATGGTGTGCGTCGAATCGCTGGCTGCGGCGCTGCGCCGCGACGCCCGGGACGCCTATCCCGATGCCTTTCTGCCGGATGTCGCGCCGATCGCCGCCGACCTGCCGCTGACCCAGGTGCTGGGCCGTGTCGCGGAAAGCCGCTGGCCGGTGCCGGTCGTCGGCGAGGACGGGCGCTATCACGGCACCATCACCAAAGACGCCCTGCTGATGGCCCTCGACCGGACGAGCTGAGTTATGGACTTCGACCTCGGAATCGGCGACGCCGCCAACACGGCCGTCGACTATGCCCTGGACCATTTCGCGCCGGCGCTGGACGTCGTCTCCGCCGCCATCGGCTTCGTCGCCGACGGCATCAAGGCGGCGCTGCTGGCCGTGCCGCCGGAGGCGGGCATCCTGGTCATCGTGCTGCTGGCCCTGTGGCGGGTCGGCTGGCGCTTCGCGGTATTCGCCGCGGCGGCGCTGGCCGTGATCATGGGCATGGGGCTGTGGAAGTCGACGATGGAGACCCTGTCGCTGGTGCTCGCGGCAACCGCCTTCGCCGTCACCGTCGGCATCCCGCTCGGCATCGCCATGGCGCGCAGCACCCTCGTCCGGGCGGTGGCCCGGCCGGTGCTCGACCTGATGCAGACGATGCCGGCCTTCGTCTACCTGATCCCGGCTGCCATGTTCTTCGGCCTGGGCGCCGTGCCGGGCACGATCGCCACCGTGATCTTCTCGATGCCGCCGGTGGTGCGCCTGACCGACCTCGGCATCCGGCAGGTCGACCAGGAGTTCATCGAGGCGGGCCTGGCCTTCGGCTGCACCGACCGGCAGCTGCTCTTCAAGGTGCAGGTCCCCAATGCCCTGCCGTCGATCATGGCCGGCGTCAACCAGACCGTGATGCTGGCGCTGTCCATGGTGGTGATCGCCTCGATGATCGGCGCCGGCGGGCTGGGCAACACCGTCCTGACCGGCATCCAGCGGCTCGATGTCGGGCTGGGATTCGAGGGCGGGGTCGCCGTCGTCGCCCTGGCCGTCATCCTGGACCGCATCACCCAGAGCGTCGGCGGCTCGAAGCCATCCGGCGGCCTGCGGGCGCTCCTCGGCCGCAGCCGCCGGACGCCGGCCGAGGCCGGCGGCATCGAGGCGCCGTCCGCTGGCCGCTGACGGCCCGGCGACTTCCGGAGCACCGAACGACCCCTGAGAACAAGGAGATGTCATGCTGAAGGCCTTCGCAAGATTGGCCCTGGCGGCGGCGTTGACCGCCGGCGCCGGCCTCCCGGCGAACGCCCAGGACCAGACTCCGATCAAGATCGGCTGGACGGCCTGGTCCGATGCGGAGTTCGTCACCAAGCTGGCCCAGAAGCTGATCACCGACACCTACGGCACGCCCGTGGAACTGGTGCAGACCGATATCGCGCCGCAATACCAGGGCGTGGCCAAGGGCGACATCGACGCCATGATGATGGCGTGGCTGCCGCAGACCCATGCCGACTACTTCAAGCGCGTGGGCGACGACGTGGTGACGCTCGGCGTCCTCTACACCGATGCCAAGCTGGGCTGGGTGGTGCCGTCCTACGTGCCCGAGGACCAGGTCGCCTCGATTGCCGACCTGGCCAAGGACGACGTGCAGAAGAAGCTGAACGGCAAGATCCAGGGCATCGATCCCGGCGCCGGCCTGATGCGGCTGTCGGGCGAGGCGATCGACACCTACGGCCTCGACGACTACGAGCTGGTCTCGGCCAGCGATGCGGCGATGGTCGCGGCGCTGGACCGGGCGATCCGCCGGAAGGAATGGATCGTCGTGACCGGCTGGAGCCCGCACTGGATGTTCGGCAAGTACGATCTGCGCTATCTTGAGGACCCGAAGGGCGCCCTGGGCGGGGTAGAGCGGATCTACGTCCTTGGGCGCAAGGGCTTCCAGGCCGACCACCCAGAAGCGGCGAGGTTCCTGATGCGCATGCACCTGCCGCTGGAGGAGCTGGAGGCGGCGATGGCCGACGCCCAGGACACCTCCTATGAGGCGGCGGTCGAGAAATACATCGCCGAACACCCGGCGCGGGTGAAGTACTGGCTGACCGGCGAGATCGGCGGCGCCTGACGGCTCCGCGATCCGCATGCGCCGGTCCCCGGGGAAGGGCCTTCCCCGGGGACCGTGCATTTTTGAGACACCGGTGCCGGCGATCATCAAGGTCGCCGGCCCGGGATCGAATTCCGCGTCGGTGACGCCGATGCCCCCGCAGCGACGCGTCGCCCCCCCCTCACACATCCGCCATGGGAAATAGGATCTGCCCGTCGCCGAACATGGGGCGGATCGACATGGCGGCACCTCGGCTCCGTTGCCACGCCGCCGCAGCCGCCACGGCAATGCGGAAGCCATGCCGACGAGACGATGTGAGTCCCGGAGATACGGGCCGTGACGGGCCGGATTGAACCCGGCAGCGTCAACCTGTCATCTCGCAGGACATGCGCAGCGCCATGCCTGGACACGAAGGCGGCCTTCGGCAGAGGCATCCGCTCGGAGACATCAATGCAAATCCTGAACGAATAGTTGTTTCGGGCTGGCGACAGATCTTGAATGGACCGGATATTGCCGGTACCTGAGATTCACGGCAGGAAGCTGGAGACATTGTGTGCAGGGAAGACCACTCGACACGCCTGATAGTGGTCACATGTCGCCCAGCCCAGGGTCGGGCCGTTCAGCCAATGCCCCGCGCCTGATGGAATGCCACGAATGCGGGCTGGGGCATGCCGTGCCGGCGCTGCCGGACGGCACCGCCGCGCGCTGCATCCGCTGCGGCGCGACGCTGCACCGGTTCCGCGCCAGTTCGCTGGACCATGCCTTCGCCTATACCTGCGCCGGGCTGGTGCTGTTCCTGATGGCGAATTTCCTGCCTTTCATCTCGCTGGAGATCTCCGGCCGGGTGCAGAGCGCCAGCCTGGTCACCGGTGTGGTCTCGCTGTACCGGCAGGGGCTGTGGGAGCTGGCGGCGGTGGTGGCGTTGACCATGTTCCTGGCCCCCGCCCTGCGGCTGGGCACGCTGGCCGTGGTGCTGGGCGGCCTGCGCCTGAGGCGGCCGCCGCGCTGGCTGCCGCGGCTGTACCGCTGGGCCGACCTGCTGGGCCCCTGGGCGATGATGGAGGTCTATCTCCTCGGCGTCTTCGTCGCCTATGTGAAGCTGATCGATCTCGCCACCGTCGTTGTCGGGCCCGGCCTCTATTCGGTCGCCGGGCTGATGCTGGCGATCATCGCCGCCGGCACCAGCCTGG
>NZ_JANX01000253.1 GCF_000767795.1 Inquilinus limosus MP06
CCTGCTCGACCTGCTGCTCGGCCGCGGCGACACCCTGGCCTGCGCCGGCCTGACCTATCCCGGCGTGCGGGCGATCGCCGCCCATCTCGGGCTCCGCCTGGCCGGGCTGGCGCAGGATGCCGATGGCATCGACCCCGATGCTTTCGAGCGCCTGTGTCGCGACCGGCCGCCCAAGGCGCTCTACCTGGTGCCGACCATCGCCAGCCCGACCACGGCGACGCTGCCGGTCGAGCGCCGGCAGGCGATCGTCGCCATTGCCCGCCGGCACGGCGTGGCCATCGTCGAGGACGATGCCTATGGCGCACTGCCGCAGGCGCCGCCGCCGCCGCTCGCCGCCCTGGCGCAGGACGTCACGTGGCATGTCGCCTCGCTGTCGAAATGCGCCAGCCCGGCTCTGCGCGTTGCCTATGTCGCGGCGCCCGACGCCGGGGCTGCGGTGCCGCTCACCGCCGGGCTGCGCGCGATCAGCCTGATGGCCTCGCCGCTGACGGCCGTGCTGGCCACGCGCTGGATCGGCGACGGCACGCTCGTCGCGCTGACGGCGGCGATCCGGGCGGAGAACCGCACCCGGCAGCGCCTGGCCGCGTCGCTGCTGCCCGCGGGGACGGTCGCCGCCCATCCGGATGGCAACCATCTCTGGCTGACCCTGCCGGAGAGTTGGAGCGCCGCAGCCTTCACCGCCGCCGCCCGGGAATCCGGGCTTCTGGTGGTGCCGGCCGACGCCTTTGACGTGACCGGCACGCCGCCACGCGCGGTGCGGCTGTCGCTCGGCGGCGTGCCGGATCAGGTGGGGCTGGAGCGGGCGCTGCGGCGCCTGGCCGGCCTCCTATCCTGGTCCGTCGGGGCGCCGGGGGCTGCGATCGTCTGACGCCGCCGTCATCCCGCCCTGCCGCACCGCGTCGATGAAGGCACGCAGCGCGGGCGCCATCTGCCGCTGCTGCGGGTAGCACAGGAACAGGCCCGGGAAGGGCGCGGACCATCGCTCCAGCAGGGGCACCAGCCGGCCGGCGGCGATGTCGGCGGCGACCGCCTGCTCGACCGCGAAGCCGATGCCGATGCCGCGCAAGGCCGCGCGCCGGGCCATCTGCTTGTCGTCGACGATCAGCGGCCCGCCGACCGCGACGGAGAACCAGCGGCCGTCCTCGAAGAACTCCCAGGCATAGGGCGTGGCATGTCCCGGCCAGCGCCAGCGGATGCAGCGGTGCCGCACCAGGTCGCGCGGATGCTCCGGCCGGCCATGCGCCGCCAGGTAGTCCGGCGCCGCCACCGCGATCTGGCGCATCTCGGGGCCGAGGCGCACCGCGACCATGTCGTGCTCGATCACCTCGCCGATGCGGATCGCCGCGTCGAAGCCGCCGGCGACGATGTCGACCACCTTGTCGTCGAGGGTGATGTCGAGCACGACATCGGGATAGGCGAGCGCGAAGCCGGGCAGGATCGGGTCGAGATAGGTTTCGGCGGCCGAGCGGAAGGCGTGGATGCGGACGGTGCCCGCCGGCCGCTCGCGGCTGCGCCGCACCTGCCCGATTGCGTCGCCGAGCTCCGAGACCACCGGCCGCACGCGGCGGAACAGGGTCTCGCCGGCCTCGGTCAGCGCCACGCTGCGGGTGGTGCGGTGCAGCAGCCGGACCCCGACGCGCTCCTCGAAGCCGCGCACCATCTGGCTCAGCGCCGAGGGCGACACGCCCAGCGTCTCCGCCGCCCGGCTGAAGCTCAGCAGCTCGCCGACGGCGACGAAGGCCCGCAGCTGGTTGTAGTCGCTGCCCGAGAGAAGGGTGTCCATGGCCCTATCGCATCATCTTTAAGCCAATCTAACAAGGTTGATCAGTTCTGCGGCTATTATGAAGGTCTTCGGCAATGGCCATCTCCGGGCCTCCAGCAGGAGACCCTTCATGACAACTTGGTTCATCACCGGCATCTCGCGCGGCCTCGGCCTCGCTTTGGCCCAGGCGGCGCTCGCCGAGGGCGACACCGTCATCGGCACGGTCCGGGCCGGCGCGCCCGATCTCGACCTCGGGGCGGGCGCGCTGCACGTCCTCCCCCTCGACCTCGCCGATCCGGAGGCCATCGCCGCAACGGTCGAGCGGGCCTTCGCCCTGGCCGGGACGATTGACGTGATCGTCAACAATGCCGGCTACGGCCTGCTCGGCGCGCTCGAGACCGCGACCGACGCGGAGGTGGCGCATCTCTTCGCGGTCGACGTGTTCGGCCCGTTCCGCGTCATCCGCGCGGCGCTGCCCCGTCTGCGGGCCCAGGGGCGCGGGCACATCGTCAACATCACCTCGATCGCCGGCCGCGCCCCCGGGGTCGGCACCAGCCTCTACTCTGCGGCGAAATCCGCGCTGGAAGGGCTGTCGGCCAGCCTGGCGCAGGAGGTCGCGCCGCTCGGCATCACGGTGACGGCGGTGGCGCCGGGCGCCTTCCGCACCGACTTCCTCTCCGCCCATTCGATCCGCCGCAGCCCGACGGAGGATGCGGCCTATGCCGCCAGCGTCGGCCGCAGCTCCGCCGCCTTCGCGGCCGCAGCCGGCAGGCAGCTTGGCGATCCGGACCGGGCGGCCCGGGCGATCATCGCCGCCGTCCGTGCCGACCGGCCGCCGTTGCATCTGCTGCTCGGCAGCGACGCCCTGCGCCGCGCCCGCGAGAAGCTCGACGCAGTGATCGAGGAGATCGGCCGCTGGGAGGAGGTGACCCGCGGCACCGATTTTCCCGTCGAAGCCTCCTGATTCCAGGACGGCCCGCTCACCCCGCCGCTGGCAGCGCCTGCCAGCGGCCCTTCACCTTCTCGAAGCCGTGCGGCGGCATGGGCACGAAGCCCGTGCCGTCCCACCGCCGCGGCTCCAGCGTCAGCCGGTCGCCGTCCAGCAGGATGCGGTTGTAGGCGTTCGGCTCGTTGCGCCGCCGGCTGGACGTCGCGGTCGCCGCCTGCGCCACCAGGATCGGCCGCCGCACCCGGCCGTGATGGGTGGTGACCTCGCCGTAGAAGTTCCGGTGCAGGTGGCCGGTCAGGATCAGGTCGACGCCGGCGGTGGCGAAGACCCGCAGCGCGGTCTCGGCCCGCCCGATCAGCCTGGTGTCCGGCGCGTCGGGCGGCGGCAGAAAGGGATGGTGCGCCACCACCACCTTCAGCAGGCCGCGCGGCAGGGCGCGCAGCGTCTCGCGCACCCGCTCGATCTGCCCGGGGCTGATCGACCCGTGCGACCAGTTCCAATGCGCCACCAGCCGCCGCGCGGTGTTGACGCCGATCAGCGCGATCCCGTCCTGGACCAGCAGCGGCGCCGTGTCCGAGGTGATGTAGCGGCGGTAGCGCGAGAACGGCTTGGTGAAGCGCGACAGCAGGTTGTGCCGCGGGATGTCGTGGTTGCCCGGCACAACGATGTGCGGGGCGGGTAGCCGGTCCAGGAAATCCCGCGCGGCGGCGAATTCGGCGCTCTGCGCGTCCTGGGTCAGGTCGCCGGAGACGGCGACGACCGAGGGCGCCAGCGCCTTCAGCTCGGCCAGCAGGGCCTCGACCAGCGCCGGCTCGGTGCGGCCGAAATGCAGGTCGGAGATATGGGCGATGCTCTTCATCGGACCGGCGTGTCGGGTTCGGTGCGCGGCACCAGCACGGTCAGCGCGCGCGGCAGGATGCGATAGCGCAGCGGCGTCGCCAAGAGATGGTTCTCGCCGTCATTGGCGACCCACAGCCGGGCCCGGCGCGAGACCACGTTGATCCGCCGCGCGGCCAGAGCCTCGGTCGCCGGATCGTGCTGCCAGGTGCCGGCGACGAGGCGGGCGACCAGGCGCCACAGATCCCATCGGCGGCGGATCCGCGCGGCGTAGACGCCCAGCAGGCCACCATCCAGCGCGACGCGGCGGTGGATCGCGGCGAAGCCTTCGGCCAGCGGGTTGTTGCTGATCGCCAGGGTGCGGGTGACCAGCCGCACCGGCCGGCCATCGGCCTGCAGCACCACATGCAGCCGCGGCCCGCGGTCGAAGCCGCGGAAGAAGGCGCGCACCAGCCGCAGCCATTTCAGCGGCCCGGGCGCGCGCCGCAGCCGTTCGCGCTGCAGCACCATGCGTGAAGCGATGCCGGGCAGCGAGCTGTTCAGGAAGATCCGGTCGTTGACCAGGCCGACATCGATCCGCCGGGTGGTCCCGGCCAGCAGCGCCGGCAGCGCCGCCTCGGGCGTCAGCGGGATGCCCAGATCGCGGGCCAGCAGGTTGGCGGTGCCCAGCGGCAGGATGCCGAGCGGCCGGCCCCCGGGCGATCCCGGGCCGCCATGCCGGCTCTCCACCAGCAGCCGCTCGGCCGCGGCGATGATGGTGCCGTCGCCGCCGCCGACCAGGATCGCCTCGGCGTCGGAGGCCATGGCGGCATCCAACGCCCGGCACAGTGCCGGCCCCTCGGCCACGGTCACCCGGCCCTCGGCCCCGGCCTCGGCCAGGATCCGGTCCAGCTGCGCCGCGATCGCCTCCGGCGTCCGACCCAGCAGGGCGCCCGCCGCGCCGTTCAGCACCAGCGCCACCCGCATCCCATCCTCAGCGGGCGGTGCCGGTGTTGCCGCCCTCGCAGGTGCAGGACGTGCTGGGGATGGCGCCGCCGGGGATCGGGCAGCTGCCGTACATCGTGACGCAGCGCTGCGCCATGCCGGATGACGGCAGCGGCAGCAGCGGCGTGCCCGGCACCTTGCGGTCCAGGCTCTCCGCCCGGCGCGGCCGGGGGACCTCCAGCCGCGGCGGCGGTGCCAGCTGTGGCGGGTTCAGCTGCCCCGGGGGCGTGATCTGCAGCGGGGCGGGGGGCTGGCCGCGAATAAGCGGCGGAGAACCGATGCCCCCGGCACAGGGGCTGCCGATCTGGGATGGATCGACGATGCATTGCGCCGTCGCGGGCGCGGGAATGGCGGAAGCGGCCGCCACGGCGAGGCCGGTGGCGAGCGCGAGACGGATCAGCGGGCTCATGGTGATGACATGTGCGGGGGGCCGTCTTCTTCAATGGTCGAAGGGCGCGATGTTTCGCTGCGTTTCCGTCCCGTTTCGTTCTAAGCTCAGGCCAGAATCAGGAGTCGGGCGCGGCGCCGGGCCATTTCCGGCCGGCCGGTCGCGCAGCCGAGCTTCAAAAGACTGTCACAGATCCCATCGATGCACGCAGCCGGCCGGCGCTGTCCAGGTCGGCCGGCCGCGTCCTATCAGCCCCAGCCACCGAGAGGCAGCCATGG
The DNA here is from genome assembly GCF_000767795.1 of Inquilinus limosus MP06. GTDB lineage: Bacteria > Pseudomonadota > Alphaproteobacteria > DSM-16000 > Inquilinaceae > Inquilinus > Inquilinus limosus_E. The sequence goes on from NZ_JANX01000253.1 coordinate 5,199, forward strand.
CTTTCACGTTGAAGATCAACGGCACACCGCATGAGGTCGATGTCGACGGCGACACCCCGCTGTTGTGGGTGCTGCGCGACGTGCTCGGCATGACCGGGACGAAGTTCGGCTGCGGCCAGGCGCTGTGCGGCGCCTGCACCGTGCATGTCGACGGCGCGGCGACGCGGTCCTGCATCACCACGGTCGACAGCATCGGCGACAGCGCGGTCACGACGATCGAGGCGGTCGGGCAGACGCCGCAGGGCGCGGCGCTGCAGCAGGCGTGGCTGGAGCTGGAGGTGGTGCAGTGCGGCTACTGCCAGTCCGGCCAGATCATGTCGGCGGCGGCGCTGCTGAAGGACACGCCGAAGCCGACGGACGACGACATCGACGCGGCGATGTCGGGCAATGTCTGCCGCTGCGGCACCTATCAGCGGATCCGCGCCGCGATCCACAAGGCCGCGGCGTAGGGGAGGGACCGACCATGCCTGACGGCTCTCACACCCTCGGCCGCCGCGGGTTCCTCAAGGTCGGCGCCGCCGTCGGCGGCGGGCTGGCCCTGACCGTCGCGTTGCCGCTCTCGCTCCGCCCCGCTCTGGCGGCGGCCGAAGCGTCCGGCTTCGCGCCCAACGCCTTCATCCGCATCGACCGCCAGGGCCTGGTGACGCTGGTGATCCCGTCGGCCGAGATGGGGCAGGGGATCTACACCGCCGAGGCCATGCTGCTGGCGGAGGAGCTGGAGGTCGGGCTCGACCAGGTCCGGCTCGAGCATTCGCCGCCCAGCGACGCGCTCTATGGCAATCCGTTGATCGGCGCCCAGCTGACCGGCGGGTCGACCTCGATCCGTGGCTTCTGGACGCCGCTGCGCCAGGCCGGCGCCGCGGCGCGCATGCTGCTGATCGCCGCCGCGGCCAAGCAGTGGGGCGTCGACCCGTCGACCCTCAAGGCGCAGCACGGCCAGGTCACCGACGGCAAGCGGTCGCTCGGCTATGGCGAGCTGGCCGACGCCGCGGCGAAGCTGCCGGCGCCGGATCCGAAGACCGTGGCGCTGAAGGACCCGAAGGACTTCACCCTTATCGGCAAGTCGGCCAAGCGGCTGGACTCGCCGGGCAAGGTCAACGGCACCGCCGAATTCGGCATCGACACCAAGCTGCCGGGGATGAAGATCGCCGCGATCGCCATCTCTCCCGTCCTCGGCGGCAAGCCGAAATCGGTGGACGAGGCCGCGGCGCTGGCGGTCAAGGGCGTGCGCCAGGTGGTCAAGACCGACGAATCCGTGGCCGTGGTCGCCGACCATATGGGCGCCGCCAAGAAGGGGCTGGAGGCCGCGGCGATCCAGTGGGATGACGGCCCGAACGCCGGCGTCAACAGCGCCGACCTGATCCGCCAGCTGGAGGAGGAGTCGAAGAAACCGGGCGCCGTGGCCCGCAACGAGGGCGACACCGAGAAGGCCCTGGCCGGCGCGGCGCAGAAGCTGGAGGCGATCTACCAGGTGCCGTTCCTGGCCCATGCGGCGATGGAGCCGATGAACTGCACCGTGCATGTGCAGAAGGACAGCTGCGAGATCTGGGTCGGCACCCAGGTCCCGACCATGGCCCAGGCCGTGGCCGCGGAGGTCACCGGCCTGCCGAAGGAGAAGGTGCAGGTCCACAACCACCTGATCGGCGGCGGCTTCGGCCGGCGGCTGGAGGTCGACGGCATCGCCCGCGCGGTCGCGGTGGCGAAGCAGGTCGACGGCCCGGTGAAGGTGGTCTACAGCCGCGAGGAGGACATCCAGCACGACATGTACCGGCCGTACTACTACGACCGGTTCGCGGCGGGGCTGGACGCGGAAGGGCGGCCGGTGGCCTGGACCCATCGCATCGCCGGCTCCTCGATCATGGCGCGCTACTTCCCGGCGGGCTTCAAGGACGGCGTCGATGCCGACGCGGTCGAGGCCGCAGCCGAGCCGCCCTACGCCTTCCCGGCGATCCGGGTCGAATATGTCCGGGTCGAGCCGCAGGGCGTGCCGACCTCCTGGTGGCGCGGCGTCGGCCCGACCCACAATGTCTTCGTGGTCGAGAGCTTCGTCGACGAGCTGGCGGCGGCGGCCAAGCAGGACCCGGTCGAGTACCGCAAGGCGCTGCTGGGCCACAATCCGCGGGCCCTCGGCGTGCTGACCCTGGCGGCGGAGAAGGCCGGCTGGGGCACGCCGATGCCGAAGGGCCATGGCCGCGGCGTCATGGTGCAGTTCGCCTTCGGCAGCTACGTCGCGATGGTGGCGGAGGTCGAGGTGGCGGGCGACGGGTCGATCAAGGTGCATCGCCTGGTCTGCGCCGTCGATTGCGGCCTGGCGGTGAACCCGGACACGATCGAGGCGCAGACCCAGGGCGGGGCGCTGTTCGGCCTGACCGCGGCGCTGCACGGCAACATCACCTTCGCCAATGGCCGGGTCGAGCAGGCGAATTTCGACACCTACCTGCCGATGCGCATCGACGAGGTGCCGGTGATCGAGACCCATCTGGTCAAGAGCGCCGAGGCTCCCGGCGGCATCGGGGAGACCGCCACGGCCGCCGTCGCCCCGGCGGTCGGCAACGCGATCTTCGCCGCCACCGGCAAGCGCCTGCGCAGCCTGCCCTTCGACACGGACGCGCTGAAGACGTCGTCCTGATCGACCTGCTTCCGGCGGGGGCCACGGCTCCCGCCGGTGCCATCTCCCGAGGAAGAGGAAGAGAAATGAAGCTGACGCAGTGGGCCCTCGCGGCCCTGCTGACCGCCGGTGCCGTGTCCCCGGCGCTGGCCGATGGCGATGCCGCGCGGGGCCAGACCCTGTTCTCGCGCTGCAGCGCCTGCCACACGGTGACCGACCAGAACAAGCTCGGGCCGCACCTGTCCGGCGTGTTCGGCCGCGTGGCTGGCACGGTGGCGGGCTACACCTTCTCCAAGGCCATGGTCGCCTATGCCAAGCCCTGGGACGAGACGACGCTGGACGCCTTCCTGGCCGGCCCGGCCAAGGCGGTGCCAGGCACCAAGATGGCGGCGCCGCCGATCAGCAACCCGCAGGACCGCGCCGACCTCATCGCCTATCTGAAGACGCTGACGGCGTCGTAAGCCGGGTCATCATTGGTCGCTTGCGCCCGGCCTGACCTTCCATCCTCCCCCTCTCCTTGCGGGTTATGGCATCTACACATCGATCGGGAACACCGAGGGCGGGCTTATGAACAGATTGCCTCTCCCGCTTGCGGGAGAGGTCGGACATCCGAAGGATGGCCGGGTGAGGGCCAGCGGTCTCGCCAAGCACACGAATCTTGCCATGGGCAGACGCACGATCCGTCCTGTCCTGAAGCGATGATCCTGGTGTCGCCGCCGCAAAGCCCTCACCCGGAGCCGCTTCGCGTCTCCGACCTCTCCCGCGTGCGAGACCTTTTC
>NZ_JANX01000254.1 GCF_000767795.1 Inquilinus limosus MP06
CCGACCAGCGTGGCGCCGAGCCGACCAGCGCCGGATCCAGCCGAGATAGCTGTCGGGGTCGAGATCAGCCCGCAGCTCCGACAGGCCCTCATTGGCGGCGGCACTCCTCCCGCTGCGGCGGGAAGGCGTTGGCGTAGACGCCGATCCGGGCCGGGGCCGCGCCGATCACCCGGGCCGCGGCGGCCACGGCGTCGCCCATCGCCTCGGGCTGGCTGCAGTTGAACAGCACCGCCTCGGCGCCGAGGTCGAGCGCGGCCCGGACCGCCTGCTCGACCGGCTCGCCGGAGCGCAGCCGCGGCGCGCCGGGTTCCGGCTGTTCGTCCTCGATGGTGTAGGAGACCCATAGCGGCTTGCCGTGTCCGGCGACGGCGGCGGCCGCCGCGGCGACCTCCCGGATCGAGCTCTGGGTCTCGGCCAGCCAGAAATCGACGTGCGGCGCCAGCCCCTCGACCAGGATCTTCGCGATCTCCGGCGCCCGTTCCGGCTCGAACAGGTCGGGGCGGTACGAACCGAACAGCGGCGGCAGCGATCCCGCCACCCGCGCCGGGGTGGCCGACGATTGCGCGGCCTGGCGCGCCAGCCGGCCCGACAGGTCGGCCAGCTCCGGCCCCCGCGCGGCAAAGCGCTCCTCGCCGATGTGGAAGGGCACCAGCGCGTAGCTGTTGGTGGTGATCACCTCGGCCCCGGCCGTGATGAAGGCCGCATGCGCCGCCTGCACCGTCTCGGGCGCCTCGATCAACGCCAGCGCCGACCATTCCGGCTGCCGGAAGGGCGCACCCATCCGGGCGAGCTGCCGCCCCATGCCGCCATCCAGCAGCGTCACGCCCGGTCCTGACATGTCGACTCCCTGCGTTCGGTCCAGGACCGACATTGCCGCCTTGGCGTCTGCGTCGCCAGGAATATCGATTCGTCATGGCGAGCCCCGAAGGGGCGTGGCCATCCAGCGGCTCGATCTCTGGATGGCCACGGCGCTGCGCGCCTCGCCATGACGGAAAGGTGGCCGAAGAGCCGCTCCCGATGGCCCTGGATTGCCGGGTCAAGCCCGGCAATGACAGCAAAAATGGAGCCATACCCCGTCAGATCATTTCGGCGGTGCCGCCCCCTGCGGGCCGGCCTGAACCAGGCCCATGCCCATGGCGAGCCACACCAGATGTGCGTCGGTGCGGGCGCCGACCTTGGACTTGATCTGGTAGTGGTAGTTGCGAACCGTCTTCAGGCTGAGATGCAGCGAGGCCGCGATCTCCTCATCCGACCAGCCCGAGGCGACGAGGCGCAGGATCTCCGCCTCCCGCGGGCTGAGATCGTCGAGCGGCGAGCTCGGCCGGGTCAGGCGCTCGGCGGCGATCTCGCGGGCGACGTCGTCGCTCATCGCCCTTCCGCCCTTGGCGACGACCGCGATCGAGCTGACCAGCTCGGCGGCGTCGCTGCCTTTGGTGACATAGCCGGCGGCGCCGGCCTCGAAGGCCTTCAGGGCGAAGCCGGCGCCGCTGTGCATGGTGAAGATCAGGATCCGTGCATCACGGTCCCATTGCCGGATGTGCCGCAACGCCTCGATCCCGCCGATGCCGGGCAGCGACAGGTCCATGACCACCACGTCGGGCCTGGTCTTCTGATAGGCTTGGTAGGCGGACGCCGCGTCATCCGCCTCGGCCACCACCCGGTAACCCGGCGTGCGCTCCAGCAGCCGGCGATATCCCTCCCGCACCACCGGGTGGTCGTCGACCAGCAGGATGGTCAGCCCGGTCACGCCGGCACCGCCGCTGTCTCCGGAGCGCCGAGGGGGATCAGTGCGGCGACGCGCACGCCCCAGCGCGCCTGGCTGATCGACAGGCTGCCGCCCAGCGCCGTCACCCGCTCGCGGATACCGAGGATGCCGTAGCCTGGGGCCCAGCCCAGGCGCGACAGGGTGCCGCCGCCGTCATCCTCGACGCTCACGGCCACGGCGTCGCGCCCCTCGGCGTCGACGCGCTGCACCTGCAGGCGGACGTCGCGCGGCTTGCCGTGGCGGGCGGCGTTGGTCAGGCATTCCTGGGCGATGCGGTAGATGCTCAGGCTGGTGGCCTCGGGCAGGCCCGCGAGATTGCCGACGATGTCGAGATGGAAGGCCGCCTGCCGGTCCTTCTGCGCGTTCCACCCGCCGACCAGCTGGGCCAGACTGGCCTCCAGTCCCAGCTCCTCCACCTCCTGCGACCGCAGCCGGGCCAGGGCGCCGCGCAGCGTCGCCGACATCCGCTTGCTGGTCTCACGGATCGACCGCGCATCCTTGGCCAGGTCGGGGCGGTCCGCCGCCTCCAGCTCGATCACCGTGGCCAGGGCGCCGACGGCGGCAAGGCACTGGCCGAACTCGTCGTGCAGGTCCCGCGCCAGGGCCCGGCGCTCCTCCTCCTGCACCTGGAACAGGCGGTTGGTCAGCGCCATCCGCTGCGCCGTGGTTTCGGCCAGGCGGGCGGTCAGATCGTTGACCGCGCGGGAGATACGGTCGAACTCCTCGGTGCGGTAGCGGGGCAGGCGATAGCTGTAGTCGCCGCGCTCCAGCCGCTTCAGACCGGCGACGATGGTGCGGGCGGGCATCAGCGACTGGCCGATGAACAGGGCGGCGAGGATGCCGATGCCCGCGGCCAGCATCGCCGACACGCTGAGCACGACGGCGATCTGGTGCCAGGCCTGGCGGATAGCGGCCCCGCGATCCGGCTCCGCCGTCACCACGCCCGCCGCCGGCTGCCGTGTGGTCAGGGGCCGCTCGACCCGGGCATAGGGGCCGAAGACCTCGTCATAGAAACCCTGGAACCAGGCCGGCTCGGGGTCGCCGACGGTCTCCAGCTGGCTGCAGAGATGCCGCGGCTCATCGTTGCCCGGGGCGAAGGTGACGCAGACGCCGGGCGAGATCACCTTCATCGTCGCCAGCGTCTCCCAGGCGGGGACGGGTATCAGATGGTCGCGGGTCAGCCCGCCGCGGTACAGCAGCTCGCGCCAGTAGAGGTTTTCGAGCGCTCGGGCGACCCGGTCGGCGGAGGATGCCGCCTCCGTCTCGATGGAGCGATGCGTGTCGACCAGCACCCAGCCGACGGCGCAGGCCAGGCAGAGCAGGACGATCGCGGCGAGACGCAAGACGAGATGAACGAACAGGTTCATGGGCCGCCCCCGCACGAAGGGATCTTGCCGATACTGGTCGCCGCCTGCCCGGGCTGGCAAGCGCGCAGGCTGCGCCGGGGCGAGGTTCGGGCAAATTGCCCAACGCGTCTCGTGACCGGTGCCCAGGCCCGTGGCCGGTCCGGCCGATAGGCTCCGGGACGATCGCGACCAGCCGCCGGAGCTTCCTGGATGAGCGAGACCGACTTCGACCTGCCCGGGCGCGATCCGCTGCCGCCCTGGCTGATCTTCACCGGCGTCAGCGTCTTCGGCGTCGTGCTGCTGTGGTATTTCGGCCTGATCCAGCGTATGGCGACGAGCGACCCGACGCACATCTCCTCGGTCATCGCCGTGCTCTACGTGGCCGCCAGCCTGCACTGCCTTTGGCGCGTCCTGGCCGTGTCGCGGGAGGGCGACGCCGCGCTGAGGACCGCCCGGGCGGTCGGCCGCAACGGCGCCGCGATGATGGCCGGCGATGGCGACCTGCCGCCGGGCCTCGTCGCCGCCCATATCCGCGACCTCGTCACCAAGGCAGGGCTGCAGGGCGGCCGGCGGCTGGACCAGACGCTGCTGCTGCGGGTCCTGGCCAGCCGGCTGCGCGGGTCGAACGCATTCGGCGCCTTCGCCGCCGACACGCTGATGAAGCTGGGCCTGCTGGGCACGATCATCGGCTTCATCATGATGCTGGCGCCGATCGCCGGGCTGGACGCGGAGAACAAGGAAGCGGTGCGGTCGTCGATGTCGCTGATGAGCGACGGCATGGCCGTGGCCATGTACACGACGCTGGTCGGGCTGGTCGGGTCGATCCTGCTGAAGATCCAGTATTCGCTGCTGGACAGCGCCACGGCCAGGATCTTCGCCTTTGCGGTCGACCTCACCGAGGTGCATGTCGTCTCGGCGCTGGACAGCCGCGCGGCCGCCGAATGATCGACGACTTTGATCTCCTGCCGCGCGAAGACGCCTTCGACCCGTTCAGCGTGGTGCTGTTCAAGGCGCTGCAGATCCTGGCCTTTCTGTTCTTCGTCGCGCTCTTGATCGTCGCGCCGGAGGCGAAGGAGGGGAAGGTCGACAGCAAGGCCGAGTTCATGATCAGCATGGACTGGCCGGACAACCACCCCGACGATTTCGACATCTTCGTGCAGGACCCGCTCGGCAACGTCGTCTGGTACCGCCGGCGCGACGCCGGCTTCATGGTGCTGGACCGCGACGACCGCGGCGGGCTGAACGACTTCGTGCTGGTCAACGGCGTCAAGGTGCCGACCGCGACGCGGCAGGAGCTGGTGACGATCCGCGGCATCGTCGCCGGCGAATACACGGTCAACGTCTATCACTTCGCCGCCCTGACCGGGAAACCGGTGCCGGTGACGGTCACGGTACAGAAGCTGAATCCGATCGTGACCATCGTGGCGAAGGAGACGATCGACTCCGCCGAGGGTGGGTCGGAGCGCACCATCGTGCGCTTCACCCTGGACGACAAGGGGACCGTCACCGGCACCAGCCGGGTGGCGCGGTCGATCCTGCAGACCTTCAGCCGCACCTGGCAGGTCGGCCACCCATGAGGAATCGGGCATGACCGGGCTGGAAAGCAGCGTCGTCGGGCTGGCCGTGGCCTATGTGCTGTTCAGCGTGCTGCTGCTGGCGGTGCTGATCCGGCTGCCGGTGCGGCGCTGGTTCAAGATCGGCGCCATCCTCGCCGCCAGCGTCGCCTATGTCGCGGTGTTCTTCGCCACCCAGGGGCTGCTCGGCTGGTCGGCGCCGGTGGCGGTGCCGGCGCGGTTCCAGGTGCTGTGGACGCGGGTGCTGGAGCCGAACCCGGCGCGCGGCGATCCCGGCGCCGTGCATCTCTGGCTGGAGGAGCTGGACGATGCCAACCTGCCCAGCGGCGTGCCCCGGGCCTACCGGCTGCCCTATTCGCCGGAGCTGGCCGGCCGCGTGTCGGCCGCACAGGCGGAGATCGAGAAGGGCCATCCGCAGGGCGGCCGGTCGCAATTCTACGGCGCGCCGCTGCACGACGCCGTCATCGGGCCGGTGAACGCCGGCGCGCCGCCGGGCGGCGACCCCTCCGGCGGCGGGCTGCTGGACCCGGAGTTCCTGGGCGGACAGTCGAAATCCGTGGACCTGGTCCCGCTGCCGAAGCCGGTGCTGCCGCCGAAGAACATTCCTTGAGTGAACTCTGAGCCCTTTCGGGAATGCGCTGGCGTGAGTCGGCTGGTGGCGGTTTCGAGAACCGGAGCGCAGCGCACATTGGTACGTGAGCACCGGAAGCGGAGAAACCACCATCGGACAGCCGCGCCAGTAGCATTCCCGGAAGGGCTCAGGCAGGCCACTCCACGATGTGGTACTCGTACTCGTCCTCCTCGACCTCGGTCTCGGAGATCACCTTGTCGCGGACGCTGATGCCGGCGATGTGCACCGTCTCCGGGTCGCCCGAGACCAACGGGTGCCACCAGTACAGGTCGTGGCCCTCGGACAGCAGGCGGTAGGCGCAGGTCGACGGCATCCAGCCGAGATGATCGACATTCTTCGGCGTCAGTTGCACGCAGTCCGGCACGTAGCGGCGGCGGGTCGGGTAATGCGTGCAGCGGCAGCTATGGGTGTCCAGGAGCTTGCAGGCGATGTCGGTGTAGTCGACATTCGGCGTGTCCGGCGGCTCGTCGGCATCGCGCAGCTTGTGCAGGCAGCAGCGGCCGCAGCCGTCGCACAGCGACTCCCACTCCCTGCGGGTCATCTCGTCCAGGCGCTTGCGGCGCCAGAAGGGCTCGGTCTCGGTCACGATCGGGCCAGCGGCGGCAGCGGCGCCGGGTGCAGCGCCTCGAAGGCGCGGGCGGCGCGCAGCACCAGCGCGTCCTGGAACATCGGGCCGACGATCTGCAGGCCGATCGGCAGGCCCGACGCGGTCAGGCCGCAGGGCACGCTGGCCGCCGGCTGCTGCGTCAGGTTGAAGGGATAGGTGAAGGGCGTCCAGTTGGCCCATGTCGCCCCGTCCGGCCCCTGCGGCAGGTTGCGCCCGGCGGCGAAGGCCGGGATCGGCAGGGACGGCATCAGCAGCAGGTCCCAGTCCTGGTGGAACCGGTTCATCGCCACGCCCAGCCGGCCGCGCGCCAGCGTCGCCCTCGTATAGTCGAGCAGCGGGATCGCCGCGCCCTCGGCCGCCACGGCGCGCAGGCCGGGGTCGATCAGGGCGTGCTTCTCCTCCGGGATCGAGGACAGCAGGGTGGCGGCGCCGACGAACCAGTGGGCGCGGAACACCGGGCCGGTGTCCGGCAGGTCCAGCGTCACCGTCTCGACCCGCGCGCCGAGCTGGGCGAAGACCCGGGCCGCCTGCGCCACCGACGCCGCGACCTCGGGGTCGACCGGCGCGTCGTCCAGGGTCGGGGCGTAGGCGATGCGCAGGCCGCGCACCCCGTCCTCCAGCCCCTCGGTGAAATCGGTGACCGGGAAGGGCAGGGCGGTCCAGTCGCGCGGGTCGGGCCGGGCCATCACCGACAGCATCAGCGCGGAATCGCGCACCGTCCGGGTCATCGGCCCGAGATGGGAGACCGTGCCGAAGGGGCTCAGCGGATAGGCCGGCACGCGGCCGAAGCTGGGCTTGAGACCGAAGATGCCGGTGAAGCCGGCGGGGATGCGGATCGACCCGCCGCCGTCGCTGCCGATATTCAGCGCCGCCATGCCGGTCGCCGCCGCCACCGCGGCGCCGCCGGAGGAGCCGCCGGGCGTCTTGGTCGGGTCCCAGGGGTTGCGGGTGATGCCGGTCAGCGCCGAATCGGTGACGCCCTTCCAGCCGAATTCCGGCGTGGTGGTGCGGCCGACCAGCACCGCCCGGCCGCGCGCAGCCGCGCCACCGACGGCGCGTCCTGGTCCCAGGGGCCGGCCGGGTCGACCGTCCTCGACCCGCGCAAGGTCGGCCAGCCGCGGGCCAGCACCAGGTCCTTGACCGAGGTCGGCACGCCGTCGATCGGGCTCAGCGGCCGGCCCTCGCGCCAGCGCGCCTCCGACTGCCGCGCCTGGGCCAGCGCCTCCTCCGGATAGACGCCGCAGAAGGCGTTGAGCTGCGGGTTCAGCCGCTCGATCCGGTCGAGGCTGGCCTGCGTCGCCTCGACCGGGGACAGGTCGCGGGCGGCGTAGAGGCTGGACAGCTCGGCTGCCGACAACAGGGCCGGATCGGTCACGCAGGGTCTCCCGGGTCGCTATGGGGTGGCGCAAGGACGTCATGCCCATCATCACCGCCCCGGCGGGCTAATCAAGAGGCCCATGCTTCCGCCCGGGCCGCCGCCGCGCTATGGCTTGATCATAGGATTCGAGGAGAGGCCCGTGCCCGCTGCGTCGATCGCCGTGATGACCGAGACCGCGATGGTGGTGCGCTTCGGCGACACCATCGATCCCGCGATCGCCGACGCCATCCACGCCTTGGCCCTGTCGCTGGAGGGCAACCCGTTCCCTGGCTTCGTCGAGGCCTCGCCCGGCTTCGCCACCCTGGCCGTGTTCTTCGACCCCGATGCGGTGCCGCGCGATCGTGACGAGCCGCCGGCCGCCACGGTGCAGCGCCTGCTGGAGGCGCGGCTGTCCGGCCTCGATCCCTCGGCCCTGGCGGATCCGCGGATCGTCGAGATCCCGGTCGCCTATGGCGGCGCGTTCGGCCCGGACCTGGCCGAGCTGGCGCAGCATCACGGCCTGACCGAGGAGGAGGTGATCGCCCTGCATTCCGGCGGCGAGTACCGGGTGCACATGATCGGCTTCACCCCGGGCTTCCCCTTCCTCGGCGGGCTGACCGAAAGGCTGGCGACGCCGCGCCGGGCCTCGCCGCGACTGAGGATCCCGGCCGGGTCGGTCGCCATCGGCGGGCCGCAGACCGGCATCTATCCGGTCGAATCCCCCGGTGGCTGGAATCTGATCGGCCGCACCCCGCTGGCCCTGTTTCTCCCGGCCGAGGACCCGCCCTGCCTGCTGCAGGCGGGCGACCGCATCCGCTTCCGCCCGATCGCGGCGGCTGAGTTCGAGGCCCTGGCCGGAGACGCCAAGTGAGCATTGTCGTTCTCGAGCCCGGCCTGCTGTCGACGGTGCAGGATCTCGGACGCTTCGGCCATCGCCGGCACGGCGTGGTGGTCGGCGGGGCGATGGACCGGCGGTCGCACGCCGTCGCCAACATCCTGGTCGGCAACGATCCCGGCGCCGCGACGCTGGAGATGACGCTGATGGGCGCGGCCCTGCGCTTCGAGGCCGAGACGCTGGTGGCGCTGGCCGGCGGCGGCATGCGCGGGACCATTGACGGCGAGGCCGTGCCCCTGCGCCGGCCGGTGCTGGTGCCGAAGGGGGCGGAGCTGCGCTTCACCCCGACCAATATCGGCTGCCGCACCTATCTGGCCGTGGCCGGCGGCATCGCCGTGGCGCCGGTGCTGGGCAGCCGGTCGACCTATCTGCGCGCCGGCCTCGGCGGGCATCA
>NZ_JANX01000255.1 GCF_000767795.1 Inquilinus limosus MP06
GACATGCCGGACGCGATCACCAGCCCGATCGAGAAGCGCGCCGCGGCGCCGGCGCCGGTGGCGTAGAGCAGCGGCACCACGCCCAGCACCATCGCCGCCGTGGTCATCAGGATCGGCCGCAGCCGGATCGCCGCCGCCTGCTCGATAGCGTCGCGCCGCGACAGGCCCTGCTGCTCCTGCAGCGAATTGGCGAACTCCACCATCAGGATGCCGTGCTTGGTGATCAGCCCGACCAGCGTGATCAGGCCGATCTGGGTATAGATGTTCAGGCTGGCGCCGGTGAGCTGCAGGATCGAGCCGACATTCAGCACCGCCAGCGCGCCGAAGATCGACAGCGGCACCGACATCATGATGATCAGCGGGTCGCGGAAGCTCTCGAACTGCGCCGCCAGCACCAGGAAGATCACGATCACCGCGAAGGCGAAGGCGATCATCACCGTGTTTCCCTCGGTGATGTACTGCCGAGAATCGCCCTCATAGTCATAGGTGACGCCGCGCGGCAGGATGCGGTCCGCGGTCTGCTGCAGGAAGGTCAGCGCCTGGCCGAGGGTGACGATCACCGGCGTCGGCACCGCCTGGATGGTCGAGCTGTTCAGCTGGTTGAACTGGTCATAGGAGTTCGCCGTCGCCTGGGTCTTCAGGGTCACCACCGAGGACAGCGGCACCAGGTCGCCGCCGGAGGTGCGGACGAAGTACTTGTTCAGCTCCTCCGGGTTCAGCCGGCTCTCCTGCGCCACCTGCGGGATCACCTTGTAGCTGCGGTTGTCGCGGTCGAAGCGGCCGATGTCGTTGCCGCCGAGCATGACGTTCAACGTGGTGCCGACATCGTCCATGTTGATGCCCAGCGCCGCCGCCTTGTTGCGGTCGATCTCGACCGACAGCTCCGGCCGGTCGAAGGCCAGGGTGGCGCTGGCGAACAGGAACATGCCGCTCTTGCGGGCCTCGTTGGCGACCTGCTCCGCCAGCTCGTAGACCAGCTGGGGCGAGCCCGGGGCCTTGATCACGAACTGCACCGGCGGGCCGCCGCCGGAGCCGGGCAGCGCCGGCGGCGCGGTGGAGAAGCCCTCGACCCCGGCGATGCCGCCGACCACGCCCTGCACCTGCGCCTCGATCTCGGCGCCGCTGCGGGTGCGCTGGCTCCACGGCTTGAAGGTCATGCCGCCGAAGCCGGAGGACAGCGATTCGGCGCCGGTGACGGCGAAGATCGCGTCATGCTCCGGGATCGCCTGCAGGTCCTTGATCAGCTTGTCGCTGAACCGGTTCATGTATTCCAGATTGGCGTAGCGCGGACCGTTCAGGATCATGAACACGAAGCCCTGGTCCTCCTTCGGCGCCAGCTCGCTCGGCGTCTTCATGAACAGGAAGACCGAGGTGGCCAGCAGCACGATCGCCAGGAAGGCGGTGACCGGGCGGTAGTTCAGCGAATGGTGCAGCCGGCGGCCGTACCAGCCCTGCAGCCGGGTGAAGAAGCCGTCGACCGCGCGCTGGAACCGGCCGCCGCCCTGGCCGTGCGGCTTCAGGAGCTTGCTGGTCATCATCGGCGACAGGGTCAGCGCGACGATGCCGGAGATGATAACGGCGCCGGCCAGGGTGAAGGCGAATTCGCGGAACAGCGCGCCGGTCAGGCCGGTGGCGAAGCCGATCGGGGCATAGACCGCGGCCAGGGTGATGGTCATCGACACCACCGGCCCGGCGATCTCCGCCGCGCCCTTCAGCGCCGCCTGCCGCGGCGTCAGCCCCTCCTCGATATGGCGGTGGATGTTCTCCACCACCACGATGGCGTCGTCGACCACCAGGCCGATGGCCAGCACCATGGCCAGGAGGGTCAGCGTGTTGACCGAGTATCCCAAGGCGTAGAGGCAGAACAGCACGCCGATCAGCGACAGCGGGATGGTGACCACCGGGATCACCACGGCGCGGAACGAGCCGAGGAACAGCAGGATCACGACCACGACGATCACCACCGCCTCGGGGATGGTCTTGCCGACCTCCCAGATCGAGGCCTCGATGAACTCGGTGGCGTCGTAGACGATCTCGGCGTGCATGCCCTCCGGCATCTGCCGCTCGATGTCGACCATCGCCGCGCGGACATTGGCCGCCGTGGTCAGCGGGTTGGCCGCGGGGGTCGGGTTGATGGCGACGAAGATCGCCTCGCGCCCGTTGAAGGTGACGCGGGCGTCATAGCTCTCGCTGCCCAGCTGGACCTTCGCCACGTCCTTCAGCCGGACGATGTTGGTGCCGTCCGACCGCACCACCAGGTCACCGAAGGCCTCGGGCGTGCGCAAAGTGGTGTCGGTACGGATGGCGAAGGTGACCAGCTCGCCCTCGGTGCGGCCCGGCGCCGACTGGAAGTTGTTCGCCCGGATCGCCGTCACCACGTCGGCCGCCGTGACCTTGCGCGACGCCAGCCGCACCGGGTCGACCCAGACCCGCATGGCGAAGCTCTTGGCGCCCAGGATCTGGGCGTCGGCCACGCCCTCGGTGGTGGCCAGCTGCGGCTGCACCACGCGGGTGATGTATTCGGTCACCTCCTCGGGCGACATCCGGTCGCTATTCAGCGCGATGTACTGGATCGCGATCTCCTGGCCGGTGCCCTTCAGCACCACCGGGTCCTTCGATTCCGTCGGTAGGTCGTTGCGGACCTGCTGCACCTTGGTCAGCACCTCGGTCAGCGCCGCATCCGGATTGGCGTTCAGCTTCATGTGCACCGACACGGTGCTGACGCCCTGGACCGAGGAGGAGGTGACGTAGTCCAGCCCCTCGGTGCTGGCCACCGCCTGCGCGATCGGGGTGGTGATGAAACCCTGCATCAGGTCGGCGCTGGCGCCGGGGTAGGAGGTGGTGATCTTGATCACCGTCTCCTCGGTCTTCGGGAACTGGCGCACCGGCAGCGACGCAAGGCCCTGCAGTCCGAGCAGCAGGATCAGCAGGCTGATCACCGAGGCCAGCACCGGCCGGCGGATGAAGATCGAGGTGAAGTTCATGGCGGTCCCCCTTCCCGGCCGGGATTACGACCCGGCTTGCGCCGGGCGGGTGGGGTCGACCGAGTTGTCGATCACCACCGGGAAGCCGTTCTGCAGCTTGAGCTGGCCGGAGGTGACGACCTGGTCGCCCGCCTTCACGCCCTCGACGATCTCGGCGATGGCGCCCTGGCGCTGGCCGACCCGGACGAAGACCTGTTCGACCGTCAGCTGCGGCCCGGCCGGCGCCTGGCCACCCGCGCCCTGCTGGCCGCCCCCGCCGCCGGAGGCCGCCTGCTGGCCGTCCTCGGCCTTCTTCTCGCGGATCACGAAGACGGTGTCGCCGTAGAGGCTGAAGGTGATCGCGGTCTGCGGCACGGTCACGACATCCGGCCGCTCCGGCAGGATCAGCCGGACATTGGCGAAGAAGCCCGGCCGCAGCTTTAGGCCGGGATTGTCGATGGTGGCCCGCACCTTGACCATGCGGCTGGCGGCGTCGACCACCGGCTCGATGCCGGTGACCTGGCCGTGGAACACCTCGTCCGGGAAGGCGTCGGCCCGGACCTCGACCTTCTGGCCCTGGCTGATGCGGCTGAACGCCTGCTCCGGCAGGGTGAAGTCGGCATAGACCTGGTCCAGGCGCTGCAGCGTCACCAGCGGATCGCCGGCGGCGACATAGCGGCCGACATCGATCTTGCGGATGCCGACGATGCCCGGGAACGGCGCCGCCACCGCCTTCTTGTCGATCGTCGCCTGGGCGCGGGCGATCTGGGCCTGGGCCTTCAGGAGCTCGGCATTGGCGTTGTCGAGATCGGATTGCGGGGCGTTGCCGCGCGAGCGCAGCGATGACACCCGGTCCAGGGTACGCTGCGCCAGGTCCATCGCCGCCTGGTACAGGCGCAGATCGGCCTGGTCGATCGAGTCGTCGAGCTGAACCAGACGCTGGCCGGCCTGGACGGTGTCGTTGGCCTTGAAGTCGATCGACTTGACCGTGCCCGGCACCTCGAAGGCGACCTCGATGCCCTCGACCGCGGAGATGGAGCCGATGCCCTCGAGATAGTCGGTCCAGGTCTTCGCCTCCGCCTTGGCGGCGGAGATCGGCACCGGCGGCATCTGCTGGCCGGCGAAGAACGCCGCCACGCCCTGATCGCGCATGACGTTCATGCCGACCAGCGCGCCGACGACGAGGATCAGGCCGATCCCGACCAGGAAGAAGCGGAGAATCATGTGGGAACCGTCTCCCTGCCTGCAGCAGATCGTTGCCGGGCCGTGCCGTGAATCGAGAGGCGCGCCACCATACACCAGACTGTTACAGTTGACATAATCGGAAACATACATGCCTGTACGTCATAGGTAACCGACGGATCCATGCGTGGATCGCATCGCTTCGGCACCATCGCCGCGCTGGCGCCATCGGCCTTCGCATCCGCCGCGGCAGCCTATAAGGTGCCGATGGGACTGGACGGGACCCCGCGCCATGCAAGTCTATCTGCCGATCGCCGAGGTCTCGGTGAACGCCCTGCTGATTCTCGGCATGGGCGGGCTGGTCGGGTTCCTGTCCGGCTTGTTCGGCGTCGGCGGTGGCTTTTTGATGACGCCACTCTTGATCTTCATCGGCATCCCGCCGGCGGTCGCGGTTGGCACCCAGGCGAACCAGCTGGTCGCGGCCAGCGTCTCGGGCATGCTGGCGCATTGGCGGCGCGGCAATGTCGACCTGAAGATGGGGCTGGTGCTGCTGGCCGGCAGCGTGATCGGCAGCGTGCTGGGCGTCCGCCTGTTCGGCCTGCTGCAGCTGCTGGGCCAGATCGACCTGGCGATCAACCTGTTCTACCTGATCTTCCTGGGCACGGTCGGCGGGCTGATGCTGGTCGAGAGCGTGCGGTCGATGCTGCGCCAGCGCCGGTCGCCCGGGCAGCGGCGCAAGCTGCACAGGCACGGCTGGTTCCACGGCCTGCCGTTCAAGACCCGGTTCCCGAAGTCGCGGCTCTATATCAGCGCCCTGGCCCCGATCGCGATCGGCGCGCTGGGCGGCTTCCTGACCGCAATCATGGGCATCGGCGGCGGCTTCATCCTGGTGCCGGCGATGATCTACCTGCTGGGCATGCCGGCCTCGCTGGTGGCCGGCACCTCGCTGTTCCAGATCATCTTCACCACCGCGCTGGTCTGCTTCCTGCAGGCGCTGCAGAACCAGACGGTGGACGTGCTGCTGGCCCTGCTGCTGCTGGCCGGCGGCGTGATCGGCGCCCAGTTCGGCACCCATGCCAGCGGCCGGCTGCGCGGCGACCAGGCCCGCGCGCTGCTGGCCACGCTGGTGCTGATCATCTGCGTCAAGGTGGGGTTCGACCTGATCGGCACGCCGGCAGACCTGTTCACCGTCGCCATGCGCCGGGGAGGCTGAGGCCGTGCGGCACCTCCTCCTCGCCGTCGCCGTCTGGGCCGCGGCGCTAGGCCTGTGCCGGCCCGGCGCCGCCCAGGACCTGGTGGCCGACCTGTCGGACCACGTCATCGCCATCAACACCGGCTTCACCGGCACCCGCGTGCTGCTGTTCGGCGCCACCGAAGGCGACGGCGACGTCGCGGTGGTGGTGCGCGGCCCGGTCGACCGCGCCACGGTGCGCGAGAAGGACCGCGTCGCCGGCATCTGGCTGAACCATGCCAGCATGAAGTTCAGCAACGTGCCCGGCTTCTACGCCGTGGCCTCGAGCAAGCCGCTGGAGCAGCTGGCGCCGCCCAATGTCCTGGAGCGCGCCGGCATCGGCCTGCGATACCTGCAGCTGACCCCGGGCGAGGACGACCGCGAGGCCGGGCCGGAGGCGATCGGCGCCTATCGCGACGCGCTGATCCGCGGCCTGCAGCGGGAGGGCCTGTATGTCACCGACACCGGCCAGGTCAGCTTCCTCAGCGGTCGGCTGTTCCGCACCAGGATCGAGTTTCCCGCCAATGTCCCGACCGGCCAGTACCAGGTTGAGGCCTACCTGTTCCGCGGCGGCCAGGTGGTCGATGCCCAGACCACGCCGCTGATCATCGGCAAGGTCGGGCTGGGCGCCGAGATCTACCAGTTCGCGCAGGACGAGCCG
Organism: Inquilinus limosus MP06; assembly: GCF_000767795.1. Lineage (GTDB taxonomy): Bacteria > Pseudomonadota > Alphaproteobacteria > DSM-16000 > Inquilinaceae > Inquilinus > Inquilinus limosus_E. Next base: position 6,038 of record NZ_JANX01000255.1, read on the forward strand.
GCGCTGTACGGCCTGGCCGCCATCCTCGTCGCCGTCGCCGCCGGCTGGCTGGCCAGCGTCGTCTTCCGCCGCGCCTGATCCCTTCCCATCTATCGAGGGAACCATGACAGACAACGCCCCAGAGACTCCGAAGACGGAGATGCCGCGCATCTTCCTCGTGGTCGTCGACGACACCGAGGAATGGCGGGCGGCGCTGCGCTATGCCTGCCGCCGGGCGCAGCACACCGGCGGCCGGGTGGCTCTGCTGCACGTCATCAGCCCCAGCGAGATCCAGCATTGGGGCGCGATCGAGGACGTGCTGCGCGAGGAGGCCCGGCACGAGGCCGAGCAGCGGCTGCAGCGGGTGGCGCGCGAGGTCAACCAGCTGACCGGCACCATCCCGATCCTGCATATCCGCGAGGGTGCGGCGCGGGACGAGCTGCTGGCGCTGATCGCCGAGGAGCCGTCGATCTCGGTGCTGGTGCTGGGCGCCGACACCGCCTCCTCCTCCGGCCCGGGACCGCTGATCCAGTACCTGACCAGCAGCAAGGCCATCGCCCGGCTGCGCATCCCGCTGACCATCGTGCCGGGCAACCTGACGGCCGACGCGATCGACGCGCTGACCTGACCCGCGCCCCGGCCGCGGACCGGCTGCCCGGCGCGGCTTGACGGCGCCTTCGGGCGGTGGCATCCGAGCCGCATGGGTGACGGGTGCCGGGGCAGGCCCTTCGCCGCCTTCGACGAATCGAGACATGGACGAGCCAGACAGTCGTCCCGACCGGGACGAGACAGACAACCAGAGGCGACCCGACCGGATCGCCCCGCCAGGGAACGGACGGCCCAGCGCCGCGCCGGCCGAAGGGCTCCGCTAGACCGCGGTCCCCCGGCCCGGTGATGCGCCGGCCGCAGGGGACAGACCGCGATGCTGCGCATCTACACGCTTTCGAACACCCATTTCACCCCGGTCGAGCCGGTGGAGGGCGCCGGCTTCCCCACGGACACGGTCTGGATCGACCTGTTCAACCCGACTGCCGAGGAGGAGCACTTCGCCGAGAAGCAACTCGGCCTGTTCCTGCCGACCCGCGAGGAGATGCAGGAGATCGAGGCGTCGAGCCGGCTGTACCAGGAAGATGGCGGCATGTTCATGACCGCCAGCGTGCTCTACGCCACCGAGACCGATGCGCCGGGCACCGCCCCGATCACCTTCGTGCTGAAGGGCCAGACCCTCGTCACCATCCGCTATGCCGAGCCGAAATCCTTCGCCGGCTTCATCGCCCATGCCGAGCGCCAGCCGATGCTGTGCCCCACCGGCTCGGCCACGCTGATCGGCCTGCTGGAGGCCATCGTCGACCGCACCGCCGACATTCTGGAGCGTGTCGGCAGCGAGGTCGACGTGCTGTCGCAGCGCATCTTCAAGGTCAATGAGGCGGTGCACCGCCGCACCACCAACGAGGAGCTGGAGGCCAACCTCAAGCAGATCGGCCGCAGCCAGAACCTGGTGTCGAAGGTGCGCGAGAGCCTGGTCAGCCTGGCCCGGCTGCTGAGCTTCCTGGCGGTCGGCGATGCCACCAAGGACAAGGCCTTCCGCATCCACCAGAAGAGCCTGAGCCGGGACGTGGCGTCGCTGACCGACCACGCCACCTATATCGGCAACAACATCACCTTCCTGCTCGACGCCTCGATGGGGATGATCAACATCGAGCAGAACGCGATCATCAAGATCTTCTCGGTGGCCGCGGTGGTGTTCCTGCCGCCGACCCTCGTGGCCAGCATCTACGGCATGAACTTCGACGTGATGCCCGAGCTGAAATGGGCGGTCGGCTATCCCTTCGCCCTCGGCCTGATGGTCCTGTCCGCCGTGCTGCCCTATCTCTGGTTCAAGCGGAAGGGCTGGCTGTAGAGCCCATCCGACAATGCTACTGGAGCGGCCGCCTGGAGGCGGTTTCTGCGCTTCCGGTGCTCACGGACTATAACGTCCGCTGCGCTCCGGTTCTCGAAACCACCACCATTCGGCTCGCCCCAGCGCATTCTCGAACGGGCTCACGACCGACTCTCGGCATAGCCACCGCCGGATGGCATCATGGCGATCCATACGCCGTGGATATGCCGATGATCGAGCTGCGCCATCTCCGCTACTTCGTCGCCGTGGCCGAGGAGGGGCATGTCACCCGCGCGGCGGAGCGGCTGGGCATGCAGCAGCCGCCGCTGAGCCAGCAGATCAAGGCGCTGGAGCAGGCGCTGGGCGTGCCCCTGCTCCACCGGCTGCCGCGCGGCGTGCAGCCGACCGAGAGCGGCCTGGTGCTGCTGGACGAGGCGCGCACCCTCCTGGCCCAGCTCGACCGGGCACTGGAGACGGTGCGGCGCACCGGGCGGGGCGAGCTGGGCCGCGTCGCCGTCGGCTTCACCAGCTCCGCCGCCTTCCACCCCTTCGTCTCCGCCGCCATCCGCGGCTTCCGCGAGGCCGCGCCCGGCGTCGAGATGGCGATGGAGGAGGGCAGCACCGGCGAGCTGGTCGCGGCGCTGCGGG
>NZ_JANX01000256.1 GCF_000767795.1 Inquilinus limosus MP06
ACCCCTCCCCTAGCCCCCTCCCGCAAGGGGGAGGGGGAGGATGAAGGTGGCAAGGGCGGGCCCCTAAACCGGATCCTCCAGGCTGAACTGGCCGCTTTCGCCGTCATAGGCGAAGAGCTCGGCGTAGCGGCCCCAGGAGATGGCGGCGCGCAACGTCTCCTCCGCCCGGTCCTCGGACATGAAATCCTCCAGCTCCTCGCTGAAGCGCAGCCGCGGCGCGCGGTGGCTCGGCCGTTCGTCCAGCACCCGCCGGACCAGCGCCGCGATCGGCACATGCGCCAAGAGATGCGCCGCGAACAGCCGCTTGCGGTGGTCGACATCGGACTCGGCGAACAGCCGCCCATGCTCGGTCAGGTGGATGTCGCCATCGGCCATGTCGGCGAAGCGCAGCAGCTGCAGCGTCTCGGCGATCGGGAACAGCTCGTCCGCCTCCATCTGCAGCGTCGCCGCCAGGTCCGGCAGGTCGGCCCGGCCGTTATAGGGCGGCGCGGCCAGCGCCTCCATCAGGCCGGACATCAGGTTGGTCGAGACATGCGGCAGCTCCATGCCGATCCCCGTGCCCGGGAACCCGCCCACCACCTTGGGTCCGGCCTTCTCCGCCGGCCCGCGATTGGTCATGCGGGCATAGATGTCGTCGACCATCCGCCGGAACTCCGGGTCCAGGCGGTTGCGCGGATGCGGCAGGTCGATCCGGATCTCCGCCGCCACCCGGCCGGGGTTGGAGGAGAAGATCAGGACGCGGTCGCACATCAGGATCGCCTCCTCGATGTTGTGCGTCACCATCAGGATCGACTTGATCGGCAGCCGGCCTTCCATCCACAGGTCGATCAGGTCGGTGCGCAGCGTCTCCGCCGTCAGCACGTCCAGCGCCGAGAACGGCTCGTCCATCAGCATCAGCCGCGGATGCACGACCAGGGCACGGGCGAAGCCGACGCGCTGGCGCATGCCGCCCGACAGCTCCTTCGGATAGGCGCTCTCGAACCCGTCCAGGCCGATCAGGTCGATCGCCTCCAGCGCCCGGCGCCGCCGCTCGGTGGCCGGGATGCCCTGGGCCTCCAGCCCGATCTCGACATTCTGCAGCACGGTCAGCCAGGGGAACAGGGCGAAGCTCTGGAACACCATCGACAGGCCTTCGGACGGGCCGTCGACCGGCCGGCCGCACCAGCTGACCTTGCCGGCGCTGGGCGGCACGAGGCCGGCGATGATCCGCAGCAGCGAGGACTTGCCCGAGCCGGAACGGCCGAGCAGCCCGACGATCTCGCCCTCGCGGATGGTCAGCGAGACGTCGTCCAGCACCAAGAGGTCGGCGCTGTCGCCCTTGTGATAGGCCTGGCGGACGCCGGCGATGTCGATCAGCACCGGGTTGTCGTTGGCGACCGGGGTGGTTGGGGCATGGGCAATGGTCTGGTACATGGTCGTGGCCCTCAGTCGAGGCGCAGCCGGCGGGCGGCGTAGGTGAAGAGCGGCCGCCACAGCAGCCGGTTGAACAGGGTGACGAAGACCGACATCACGGCGATGCCGAGCACGATGCGCGGATAGTCTCCGGCGCTGGTGGCCTGGGCGATGTAGGCGCCGAGGCCATGGGCGGTCAGAGTGGTGTCGCCCCAGCTCGCCACCTCGGCGACGATGCTGGCGTTCCACGACCCGCCCGAGGCGGTGATCGCCCCGGTGACGTAGTAAGGGAAGATCCCGGGCAGGATCACCTTGCGCCACCAGTTCCAGCCGCCGATGCGGAAGCTGGCCGCGGCCTCCTTCAGGTCGGTCGGGAAGGCGCTGCCGCCGGCGATGACGTTGAACAGGATGTACCACTGGGTGCCCAGCACCATCAGCGGCGCCAGCCAGATGTCGGGGTCGAGGCCCAGCCGGACGATCGCCACCACCGCGAAGGGGAAGGCGATGTTGGCCGGGAAGGCGGCCAGGAACTGGGCCAGCGGCTGCACCCGCTCGGCAACGCGGGGGCGCAGGCCGACCCAGACGCCGACCGGCACCCAGACCAGCGTGGCCAGCGCGATCAGCACCACGACGCGGATCAGGGTGAAGCTGCCCAGCAGCAGCACCTCGCCGGCATCGCCCCAGCTCAGCTCCGTCGCCACGAAGCCGACGATCTGCCACAGCGCATAGGCGATAGCCGCCAGCAGCAGGGCGATGAAGCCCCAATCGGCCGCGCGGCTGGACCAGATCCGGGCGACCACGCTGTCGCGCGCGGTACCGGCCGGGATGAAGGCGAAGCGCCGGCGCGACACGGTGCGCACCAGGACGCCGACCGGCGACAGCGCCAGCTGGAACAGCCGGGTACGCTGCACCAGGGTCAGCAGCCAGGAGCGGGGGACGCTGGTGCCGGCCGACTGCTCGAACCGGAACTTCTCGGCCCAGGCCACCAGCGGCCGGAACAGCAGCTGGTCGTAGGCCAGGATCACCGCCCCCATCACCAGCACGGCCCAGCCGACGGCGGCCAGGTCGCGCTGATCAATCGCCCGGGCGACATAGGAGCCGACGCCCGGCAGGGTGATGGTGGTGTCGCCGACCGAGATCGCCTCCGACGCCACCACGAAGAACCAGCCGCCCGACATCGACATCATGGTGTTCCACACCAGGCCGGGCATGGCGAAGGGCACCTCCAGCCGCCAGAAGCGCTGCCAGGAGGACAGGCGGAAGCTGCGGCTGGCCTCGTCCAGGTCTCGCGGCACGGTCTTCAGCGACTGGTAGAAGCTGAAGGTCATGTTCCAGGCCTGGGAGGTGAAGATGGCGAACACCGCGGCGCATTCGACCCCCAGCACCTGGCCCGGGAACAGGGCCATGAAGCCGACCACGGTGAAGGACAGGAAGCCCAGCACCGGCACCGACTGCAGGATGTCCAGGAGCGGGATCAGCACCATCTCCGCCCGCTGGCTCTTGGCTGCGGCGGTGGCGTAGACGAAGGTGAAGACCAGCGAGGCGACGATCGCCGCCAGCATGCGCATGGTGGTGCGAAGCGCGTAGTCGGGCAGCGCCAGCGGGTCGAGCGAGATCGGCGTCTGCTCGAGGCCGGCCAGCGGCGCCAGGGTGGCGCGGCCGCCATGGGCGACCAGCACGATGGCGCCGAAGACGAGGGAAAACGCCACCAGGTCCCAGAGATTGGGCAGGCTGCGCGGACGCTCCGCCGTGAGGGCGGGGGTGTGAAAGGCCATGATGTCCGTCCGGAAGGCAGGCAGTCACGATCGCCGCGCGTCATCGTGGACGCGCGGTGCGGAACGGCCGGCGAGGCGCCGGCGTCAGCCGAGCCTTCGGTCGTCGCCCTCCAAGGTGGCGCGCCGATAGGACGGACGATGGTTAAAGGTCAGGTGCTTCATGGTTCACCTCGCACCGGCGCGGCCTGGCCGCGCGACGAGGGGAACCGGACCCCGAAGGTCAGGCTCGCAGCGTCGGCGCCGGCAAGGTCGCGCTAGGTCGACTGGGCGTGCTCATCGGAGCGGTGGGTCCTTGGTTGCGTCGGGCGCTTGTCCCGACAGGGCCGATATCGCGCCGCGAGACGAAGCGGTCAAGCCGTAATCCGGGCCTGTACGATTTGTAAGGAAGAGATCATGCGCGGCCGGGGGTCTCGGCCTCCAGCCGCTTCAGGAAGCGCAGCAGCGCCGCCTCGCCGCGGCGGCCGTCCGGGTCGTCGCCCGGCGGCCAGCGCAGGGTCGTGGCCAGCTCGCCGTCGAGGAAGGCGGCGACCACGCCGGGATGGACATAGCAGGCCCGGCACACGGCCGGCGTGTTGCCCAACTGGACCGCCACCTGCTCGATGCAGCGCACCACGGCGGCCTTGGTCGGCGACGCCTCCGGCTCGCCCTGCGTCGCCAGGATCTCCGCGGCCAGCAGCGTGCCGGCCCAGGTGCGGAAATCCTTGGCGGTGAAGTCCTGGCCGGAGATCCCGCGCAGATACTCGTTGACCTCCTCCGACCCGACCGCATGGCGTTCGCCTTCGTCGTCGACATACTGGAACAGCCGGTGCCCGGGCAGGTCCTGGCAGGAGCGGACGATGCGGGCGATACGCGGGTCGCGGAAGGCGGTGCGGTGCAGCCGGCCGCTCTTGCCCTTGAACTCGAAGCGCACGGCGCCACCCTCGACATCGACATGGCGCTTGCGCAGGGTGGTCAGGCCGAAGCTCTTGTTCTCCCGGGCGTATTCGTCGTTGCCGATGCGGATCAGCGTCGCCTCCAGCAGGCGCACGATGGCGGCCAGCACCTTCTCCCGGGTCAGGCCGCGCTGCGCCAGGCCGGCCTCGACCCGCTTGCGGATGCGGGGCAGGGCGCGGCCGAAGGCCAGCATGCGGTTGTACTTGGTCTCCGCCCGCGCCGCCTTCCAGCGCGGATGGTAGCGGTACTGCTTGCGGCCGCGCTGGTCGCGCCCGCTGGCCTGCAGATGGCCGCGCGGGTCCGGGCAGATCCAGACATCGGTGTAGGCCGGCGGGATGGCCAGCTTGCGGATCCGGGCCAGCGTCTCCCGGTCGCGCACCGGGCTGCCATCCGGCAGGCGGTAGGCGAAACCCTTGCCAGAGCGGCGGCGCCGGATGCCGGGATCGGTGTCGGAGACGTAGCGCAGGCCGTTCGCGCGCGCCTCGTCGGGCGGGGAGGAGGCGGGCGCTGCGGTCGTCTCGGTCATGCGGGGGCGGCGGTCCTGCTCGGGGAACAGCGCTTGGACCAACGGCGTCGTCGCCGCTATGGTTCCGGTCCCGACCGCAACCGCGCCGCCGCCCGTGACCAACCCGATCCGTATCCTCGTCGATGCCGATGCCTGCCCGGTGAAGGCCGAGATCTACCGTGTCGCCGAGCGCTATGGCGTGTCCGTCTTCGTGGTGACCAATGGCGGGGTGCTGGTGCCGCGCGATCCCCGCATCCAGCTGGTAATCGTCAGCGACGGCTTCGACGCGGCCGATGACTGGATCGCCGAGCGCGCCGGCCCGGCGGACATCGTGGTCACCGCCGACATCCCGCTGGCCGACCGCTGCCTGAAGGCCGGCGCCACGGTGATCGGCCCGACCGGCCGGCCCTTCACCAGGGATTCGATCGGCATGGCCCTGGCCAGCCGGGCGCTGATGGCCGACCTCCGCGCCATGGGCACGGTCAGCGGCGGCAACAAGCCGATGTCGGGGAAGGACAAATCCGCCTTCCTGTCGGCGCTCGACGCCGCTGTGGTCCGGCTGCGGCGCGCCCCGCCGCCTCGGCCGGCCTGAGGCTCAGGACCCGGGGTCAGGGATCGTCCCGGCGGTCGGGCACGTGGCCGATCGCCGCCAGGCGCGTCTCTTCCAGCATCTCCAGCCGGCCGCGCTTCAGCCGTATCAGCCCCTCGCGCTGCAACTGCTGCAGCATGCGGTTGACATGGACGATGGACAGACCCAGCGCGTCGCCGACATGGCGCTGGGTGAGCGGGAAGGGGAGGACCGACCGGGAGACCAGCCCGGCCTGAGCGCCGCGCCGGAACAGCGTGGCCAGCAGGAACGCCACCTTGCCCAGGCCGCTGTCCTGGCCGATCGCCAGCAGATGGTCCTCCAGGTCCCGCTTCTCGCGCGCCGCCAGCAGGCCGATGGCGTAGCCCAGCTCGGGCGTCCGCCGGATCGCCTCGCGCAGCGGGCCGGGGCGGATCTCGATCAGCGACACGTCGGTGACGGCGTGCAACGCGCTGATCGAGGCGCCGAGGAACTGGGAGTGCAGGCCGGCGACATCGCCCGGCAGCAGGAACCGCACGATCTGCCGTGCCCCGCCCGGCAGCACCCGGTGGCGGGCGGCCCAGCCGGCCGTGACCTGGACGACCGGCGGATCCGGCCGGTCCTGCGGCCAGATCTCCTGTCCCGCCTTGACGGTCGTCTGCCGGAGTTCGACAGCCGAGAGCTGCAGCAGTGAGATCAGATTCGGTGGGGGCCCGGACGAATCCGGATCCTGCGACCCCAGATGCTTCTCCAACGAATGCCCCGTTGCGGCTGCGGTCCCGGATATCGCCAGCCGGCGCAGAGCCTCCGCCGCGAATTCCCGATTCGAATGCGTCACAATACCGTCATCGGTTCCGGCGCCGCATTGTTTCGGATTCTCCCAATGTGATGGCAGATATGCTGTTGAAGCCGCTATTCGCCACAACTATAAGAGGGCGGCAGTGGTTCTCAGAAACAGATCTTCGAAAATTAACTTAGGATAATTTTAGAGTCGGCTGATCGGCCCGGGTGGTGACTGGATTTCGACAGTGCCGGCATTGTTCGATGAAGAAATGAAAAAGCAATCCGGGGCTGGTGCCGCCGGATCGCTCCACATGCGGATCGTGACACCGCTGCCGCCTCAGGCGAACTGCCCGTGCGGCGAGACGATCCTGTCCCGCGGCACTCCGGCTTGCACCAGCCCCTCGCCGATCTGGCGCTCGGACGGGAAGCTGGAGATCACGACCTTGCGGCCGCTGCGCAGCACCTCCTCGGGCGCGATCACGGCATGGCGGCCGACCGTGTGGCCGTGCTTCTGCGTGTCGCGGTCGGTGATCGCCAGGATCCGCGCATGGCTCTCCAGCGAGGTCCGCTCCAGCATGGTCGAGGTGTGCAGCCCAGCGCCCCAGACATAGACCTCCTCGCCCGGCCGGATGCCGGCCTTCAGCCGCGCCTCCACCGCGCCCCAGCGCCGCGTCTCGACATCGCCGTAGGCGCGGCAGAAGGCGCGGTTCTTGTCGAAGCCGCCGACCAGCGGCCGGTCGGGCTGCGGCGCCTGCTTGCGGGCCAGGACGGTGATGACGGGGTAGGGGTAGTGGTCGACCGTGACCGGCGCCTGCAGGATGCCGAAGCCGGTGCGGGCCAGCAGGTTGTCCAGCGACGTCTCGTCGAAGTAGTTGACGTGCTCCATCATGAACAGGCCGGGCGGGTTGACCTCCGGCGCGGCCAGGCACGGCACCTCGAGCAGCAGCAGCCCGCCCTCCGCCAGGGCGGCGTGCACGCGGCGCAGCGTCGCCGCCGGGTCGTAGATGTGCTCCAGCACATGCGAGAAGGTGATCAGGTCCTGGCCGCCGCGATGCGGCAGCGTCTCCTCGTCGCCGCCCAGGTCGACCGCGATGCCGTTGCGCTCGCGCGCCTGCTCGCAGGCTTTGGGCGACAGGTCGCAGCCGGCCACCGCCCAGCCCAGCTTGCGGAAATGCCAGAGCATCGAGCCGCTGGAGGCGCCGACATCGTACATCCGGCCCGGCGCCACGCCCTCGGCCTGGACCATGGCCAGCATCCGCCGGGCGGTGTCGATCAGCGGCGGCTCGCCGCTGCCGAAGGCGGTGTAGTTGGAGAAGGTGGTGTACTGGCGCAGCATGGTCTCGGGCGAGACCGCCGGGTCCTGCAGGGTCAGGCCGCAGTTGGAGCAGCAGCGCAGGGCATAGGTGACATGGCCGAGGCCACAGACATCCATCGCCGTCTCGAACACCGTCTCGCCCTCGGTCGAGCCGCAGACAAAGCAGGCGCGGCGGATCGTCGAATTCTGCATCAAAAAGCTCCCCGGAAACCCCCGGCGCCCGGCCCCGGACGCGATGAACAAGGCGGCAGGATAGGCGGCGCATGCCGGCCTTGTCACGCGTGGCGCGGCCGCGAAAGGGGAATGGAGGGAAGGAAATGGTGCCGGATGCAGGGGTCGAACCCGCGACCTTCGGTTTACAAAACCGCTGCTCTACCGACTGAGCTAATCCGGCGCCGGACCATTCCCTATCGACTCCGTCCGCGGCTGTCCAGCGATTGAACGGCCGGCTCGACCGTTACGGCCCGCGGTCGCCCCGGTCCGTCGCGATTGGACCTTTCCACAGATGGCGGCTCGGCCCAATGATGGACCCAGTCGTGCTTGCGAGCCTTTCGATGCGCAACTTCGTTTCGACTCCGCGCGGTCCCTGGGACGACCCGGCCGGTCCGGCCGCCAACGACAACATCCAGGATGGGCCGGTGCCGAAGCCCTGGCCCGCGGTCAGAGCCCTGCCGGCGGTCGCGCTCCGCCTGATGCTGGTGCTCGAGGATGCCTGGGAAAAGGCCCGCCAGCGCCGCGACCTGGCAGGCCTGTCCGAGCTTGATCTGAAGGATCTTGGCTGGACCCGGTCCGACGCGGCGGCGGAGCTGGCGAAGCCGTTCTGGCGCTAGCGGCCCGGCCGGACAGGCCGGGCCGCCGGGAGCCGGCTAGATCAGCAGCAGGTCCGACAGCGCCAGCGCCGTCACGCCGGTCAGGGTGACGACCAGCCCGGCCTCCTGCTCCGTCCCCGTGCCGTCGGCGTCGAACCACAGCCGGCCGGTGTCGGTCTCGAACAGGAATTGCGGACCGGCGGTCGTGGCCTGCGGGTCGGCGCCGGTCACCACCGACGGCTGGTATCCCGCCGCCAGCCCAAAGCCGGCCCGGTCGATCACGATCAGGTCGGTGCCGCGGACGAAGTCGGTGATCTGGTCGCCCGAGGCGGTGGCCTCGTCGCCGAAGACGAAGCGGTCGCGGCCGGCGCCGCCGGTCAGCAGGTCGCCGCCCGCGCCGCCTTCCAGCGTGTCGTCGCCGCCGCGCCCGTCCAGCGTGTCGTCCGCGCC